>NZ_JBSZQY010000010.1:0-103232 GCF_054165785.1 Staphylococcus sp. SA22
GCGCTTAAAAGCGAATTTAGAATATTTGAAAATGAATCAAATGATTAATCATCTTGATGATGTTATCGATTTTAGTAGGTGGTGTAAACTCTAGTTAACAGTTAATTCTTATGAAAGGAATTGATAATTATGACTGAGTTTACACCTTTTTTTGATGGTTCAAATCAATTAAATTATCGTAAATTTGTAATTTTAAGATTTCATGGTGTTTCTAAAAGAAAAATTTGTAAAATGTATAATTTTGCATATTTTCGTATATTAGAAGTTTGTGAAATGGCAAAAAAGAATGATTATCGATTTACTTATAAGGATTATAAATTTTTAAAACAATATGGTGTGTCTAATACATTTATTTGTAAGATGTATCATATTTCAATTGAAGACTTAGAATTTTTTGAGGTGATGAACCGATAGGTTTGATTAAAAATATGATAGGTCAGGAGAAGCATAGACACTCCATTATCAAAAATGCAGTGGTACGGATTTGCGGGAGTTATTCCTATTCGTGCGACCCTTTAGAAGTCGTTTAATTTTATTAAAAATTTTGTAAAGGATGGATATATTATGAAACCAGTATTGGATATTAAAAAAACTTTAGGACAATTAAACTTTTTAGGTGTAGATGAAAAATATAAATATGAAAATGGAGAGCGTACTGATAAAACTGTTTATGCATATAAATTAGCGAGTCAAGAACAAGGCGAACAAATTACTGTTAAAACGCCTAATAAAGTAGAATTAGACTATTTACAAGAATGCGAATTAGTTGAACCAGACGTTAAAATGTATGTTCAAATGTCAGGCGATTTTGGAACTATCGCATATAGCTGGAATGCAGAAGATATTAAAGTAGTTGGTTCTAATAATGCACTTAAACAAAAATAATTAGGTGATGTAAATGGATTATTATACAGCAGATAGATTATATCGCTACACAAATAGTTCAAATTTGAGTGAACCTATTTTAAACTATGTTGCTAGTCGTATAAATTGGGGCGATAAAGTTTCATTAATGACTTTAGCTAAAGAAATACAGTCTAAATTTAATGATAGTTACGTTAAAGAAAATACGGTAAAAGGTCGGCCTAAAATTTACGCTGACCTTTGTCTATTGTGTATGAGCTTGAGTGAAGCAGGACATGGCAGAATGCTACAAGTGAATTTGGAAGATTGTATTTATATTGGCGATATTGATGTTTAACATATAGTATTAGTGATTTAACATGACCGTGTAGCTTTTAGCGTATGCAGGCGCAGAAATGCAAGCACGGAGTGCGTTAAGCATTTGGGCGGAGCCTGCGACAAATACGCGTTAAAAAAGCGAGAACGGTCATGTATCAAATCGCTTGCGATTTGATAGGAGGCATAAATAAATATGACTTTAAAAAACCAGTGTACCCCCCTTACTAATAGGGGGGTAGAGCGTACAAATAAAAGTGCCGTGGAGGCAGTTGTTGACTGGGTTCAGGTCACTTTCCATATAACCCCTATTTCAGCAGTAATTGAGGACGTTATCGGTTTGCCTATAACGTTGTTCAAAAAACGAAATAGTGGCATTTACTTTTATAATCGCGGTTATGAATTTTCAAACATTAAATTGTATTATTCAAGTGATGATGAATCAATGGGCATTCACTTACAGTTAACTGGTACAGGTTGTAGAGAGTTTGAACATCATTTACAACAGTTGAATAAAACTTGGCAAGATTTTTTTGATAAATGTTTATCAGTTAATGCAAATTTTACAAGAATTGATATTGCAATTGATGATTATAAAACATATTTAAAAGTGCCTTTATTAATTAAAAAGGCTGAAAAAGCTGAGTGTGTTTCACGTTTTAGAGCTGGAAGCGCAATAAACGGTTTTAATTTATCAGACGGAAGAAGTAAAGGCGCTACTTTTTATATTGGTTCTAAACAAAGCAATTTATATTGTCGATTTTATGAAAAGAATTATGAACAAGCGTTTAAACGTCATTGTGATGTCGAAGACATTGGGTTATGGAATCGTTATGAAATACAAATGCGAAAGGCATATGCAGTTAATTGTGCGAAAGTTTTGAGTAGAACAGATAATATAAGCGAAATTGTAAAGTCTATATTGCATAATAATTTGCGTTTTATCTCCCCTCCTAAAGATGGAAATGATAAAAATCGTAAGCGGTGGCCATTGTATAGACCTTGGGCGTTATTTATTAAAGATACTGAAAAATTGAATTTAACTACTAGACCAACATTAAAATCCATTGAGGATAATCTTGATTGGTTATGTAAACAAGTTGCTACTACTTTAGATACAGTTTTAACTGCCGAAAGTATGGCGCAATCTGAGGGGTTGCTTACAGATACTGATTTTTTAGATAAAATTTTAGCGCATTCACAATTTAATGATGAGCATACGAATAGAATTAATCATTATTTGGAGGCTTTAAAACAAAAAAAGCACTTATCAAAAGATAAGTGTTAAAAAAATAACTGGGATGTGATTTTTATTAAAAATTTCGTAAAGGATTTTAGAAAATCGTTTATGAAAATAATAAGTAAGTACATTTTAACACGATTTTCTAAAAACGGAAAGCATTTTGATATTCCTAAAGAACAACGCCGAGTAATTCCAAAATTTAAAAATCGTCGTAAGATGATTGTAATTTGTTTTTACTCATTATTAGCTATTTTGTTAATTCTTTTATTAGCTTCTTTTATTAAAGCTACAAGAGCAAATAATGATAGTAAAGAAGCAGTTAATAAAACGAATATGATTCAAAAAAAGTATGAAGATAATGCGAATACAGTTCAGTATAGTCCTAAATTAAAGTTATATGCTGATAAATTTATTGATACGTATATGAATATTTCTAAAGACTCAAAAGAATTAGAATCTAGAGAAAAAGAGTTATTGAAATATTTTCCATCAGATTATAAAAAGCCTGAAGAAAAAACATCAGATACTGAACGTAAATTAAATAGTAAGGAATTTTATAATATTAAACGTAAAGATAAACAAACGATTATACAGTATATTGTTAATTATGATGTGAATATTACTGAAAAGAAAGAAGTTAAAGTAAAGAAGAAAAAGAAAAATGATAAAGATAAAGATGAATATGAAACAAAAACAGAAGAAAAGCAACGTAAAGTAAATCAAAATATTCTAATTAATATACCTATTAAGAGTGAGAATAATAAGTATGTTGTTGTTGAATATCCTTATTTTACTCCAATTCCTGATAGTCAATTAAATAAAGCTAAGATGGTTGAGGATAACTTGAAAGATAATAAACGTGAAGATAATCCGAAAGCAAAAGCATTTATTGAGGATTTCTTTAATAAATATGCTTCTAGTAAGCCTGATGATATGGCTTATTTAATGGATAATCCTGAGGGATTAGAAGGAACTAGAGAAGTTTCTCAAATAAGAGAAATTAGGTTATATCCAAAAGGCGATGATTATG
Organism: Staphylococcus sp. SA22; assembly: GCF_054165785.1. NCBI lineage: Bacteria > Bacillati > Bacillota > Bacilli > Caryophanales > Staphylococcaceae > Staphylococcus > Staphylococcus sp. SA22. The sequence continues at coordinate 3,453 of NZ_JBSZQY010000010.1, forward strand.
TTGCTAAAGTTGAAATTTTGATGAAAGATAAAGATTCTCCTTTGGAGAATTTGGAACATTACACATTAGATATAACGAAAAAAGATGGTAAATATTACGTTAAAAATATGACTAATTCTATTGGAGGTTAATGTTATGAGTGGTTTATTTAGTTTTTTGGTTTTAGGTGCTGACCGTCCATCTATTGATGGACTTGGGGATTGGATAGGTAATGAAGTTGGTACTGGTATTGGTTTGATAGTATTAATTGTTGGTATTGTACATTGGGCTACTGGTAAGTATGGGCGAATGATTGCATTGTTTATTGTTGGTGGTCTTTTATTCTTAGTTTCTAAAGGTCCTGAACAAGTGTTTAATGCAATTTCTGGTATTTGGAAAATGATTTTTGGCGGTTGAGGTGATTCCATTTGGATAAAAAAGCTTATAATTTAAAGCGAACTTTTGAACAACCGATAGTTATGTATGAATTTACAGATAAGTTTCGTATTAATAAGGGTTTTCGTTTAGATTTTTGGGCTACATTTTTGATTGTATGGTTTATATTATTTTTGTTATTTTGGTATTTATTACAGCCTGTCATTATGTCGATTGGTGGACTTATGTTTATTTACTTTACGGTTGCACCATATTATATAACGAAATATATTGTTAAGTTAAAACAAGATGGAAAGAAATTATTTTTCTTCTTATGGGATTTTGTAATATTTGTTTTTAATGTGCAGCTAAGAAAAGTTAAATTAAGTTATGATGAAGAAGTAGAATATCATGATAAAAAAATAACATTTAAATAGCCCCTATTGGGGTTATTTTTATTGGAGGGATGACATGAATTTAAAAGCACCGTATGCAGGTTTAAGAGATAATTTGTTATTAACGAAAACTGGCGAAGTTTGGGCGTATTATCGTGTTCGTTCTGAGTCTATTTCAACAGCAAATTATGATGCAAAAGAAGAATCAAAAAAGCGTATGCGTTATTTTTTAGAGTCGATTAAAGGTTATCAAGATTTTCATTTTGAAATGTATGACCATGATTTAGATTTGCGAAATAAATTTAAAGAAATTAGTAAAGATTTTGATGATGAAGCTTTTAATGTAGCTGAATATTATTCAAAAGAAACTATTGACGTATTAGAACAAGAATTACAAATGATTACGCATAATTCTTTTGTTATGGGTGTTAAAATACGTGAATTAGCTGACGATGCAGTTACACTTAAAGAGATTTTAAAAAGTACATTATCAGATACGGCTGAGCGTATTGTTTCGAATTTTGGTTTTGATGTTAATTTAGACGATAAAATTTTAGATAAGTATAAAACATTTGAACGAGATTTGGCTGATAGTTTTCTAGGTATTGGAGGCGAACGTTTAACTGAGAATGAGCTGGCTTATATTATTCGGAAGCCATTTATATCAAATGCAACACATGACGTACAGGAAGAATCTTCAAGACGAGCTATTACAGATATTTATAATGCAGTAATTGACCCCACTCGTTTGAGTGTTTTAGAAGTTGAAAATGATAATGAAAAATTTTACACAACAACAGTTGTTGTTGATGATTTTCCGTTAGATATGGAATATACACATTTATTTGAGAAAGCTCAAAATATGCCTTTTCCGGTTGAATGTCATGTAAAAGCAAAAATTATTAATAATGAAAAAGTTAAGAAAAAATTTGACCGTGCGAAAATAAATCATAAACAACAAGCAAAAGAAAAGCAAGATACTGGCGATAGTGCTTCGGAAGATGTTCAAGATAATTTGTTTGTATTGAATCAAATGGAACGAGAAGTGACTGGCTCAGGTGTATTTATTGAGTGGGTATTTATGTTTGTAATTAAAAGTGATGATTATAGAGACTGTAAACGTAAAGCAAAGCGTTTGATGAAACGATTAAAGGAAACTCAAATATATGCAGTTAATCCATTAGCTGACCAGTTACAATTGTTTTATCAGTGTTTACATGGTAATGATTTATTTATTAATAAGTATTGGTTACAAAGAACTACGGCAACAGGTATAGCAGAAAATTTATTTGGTGTGTCTCAAAGTTTGGGAACAAAAACAGGTTTTTATATAGGGCGTATTGATAAATTTATTCGTTCTGTTTCACGTGAGGAAGCTGTTGCAAGTTCAAGGGATATAATTTTATTTAGTTTATTGTTGGCTGCAAAAGGTATTAAAGGGGCTGTCAGTGATAGTCCGCATGTTTTAATTACTGGTCAAACTGGTAAAGGTAAATCATTTTTAGCAAAATTATTATGGATTTATACATCATTTTTTAAAGGTCAAATGTTGTACTGGGATCCAAAATCTGAGTTTGCAGAATGGTTTGACAGAGTAACAGAAAGTAAGGAAATGCAAGAAAAGTATCCCCTATTTATTAATCATTTAAAAACATTTAAATATGTAACATTGAATTATGAAGATTCAACCAATTATGGTTGTCTAGACCCTATTGTATTTTTAGATGGTATTGAAGCTAATGAGATGTTGAAATCAGTGTTTGATGAAATTAAATCTTTTGAAAATTATCATCATATTGAAACGGCAATTTATCAAGCTATTTCTGATACGGTTGAAGAACGTGAAAATGGTAAAAAAGTTGGTTCATTAAATGTAATTGAAAAATTACAGAATAATGAAGATGAGCATGTAAAAAATGCAGGCGATTTATTATTTGAAAAAACGCAAAACAATATTTTAAAACTTGTTTTTAGTGATGGTACGAATCCAGCTTTAAATATTCAAGAAAAAGCAACTATTTTACAGGTTAAAGGTTTAGATATGCCTAAAGCAGATGATGATACATCAAGTTATTCAACAAGTGAGAAAAATGGGATTACATTAATGTTATTAATTGGTAAGTTTTTAGAGAAATTCGGTTCTCGTAGAGATGTTCAAACGACTATATTTATTGATGAGGGTTGGGCTTTTAGTGCTTCAAGACAAGGTAAAAAAGTTGGTAAGCGTATAAAAAGAACGGGACGTTCTGAGAATAATTCACTTGTATTTATTACACAATCGGTAAAAGATAAAGCAGATGATGATGGTGGTAACTTTGGTTGTCATTTTGCATTTGATGAAAAAGATGAACGTGAGGATATTTTAAAATCTTTAGGCTTAGAATATTCAAAAGAATCTCCTGAAAATATGGAAATGTTGAAAGATTTGAAGAAAGGTCAATGTATATTTAGTGATTTTTATGGACGTGTTGGAAAAATGGTTGTACATTGTCCATTTGAGGAAATGACTGAAGCATTTAGAACACAAGAAGATTCTGCAAGCTCTAAAGCTGAAGAAAAATTTGCGATGTAATTTTTAGCACATACAAAATTGTATGTGCTTTTTATTTTAAAGGAGTGGATTTGATGGCAATGAATGAAATTGCTTTATTTAAAGGCGTACGTATACAGCCTTATCAGAAGTATATTGATTTTATGTTTGCAGGTGTATTAGCATTTATTTTTTTGGTATATCGTATATACATTTTGTTTATTGATTATAAATCAGTTAATAAAAAATTGGATATATGGACGTTGTTTGCATATTTTAAACCGCATTTATTGTATTTATTAATTGGTACAGCAATTATATTTGTGATATGTAAGCTTATTGCTCAGTTTTTAATACGTTTTAAAACAAAAGATTTGGCTGAAATGATTGAAACACAAGGTTTTCATAATCGTACAGTAATCAAGAAAACAACTGAGTATATCCCTATTGATTATAAACAAACTGAATATGATTATTATCCAACAATGTTTTATAAGCGTGGTAAAAAATCTTTTGTTATTCATATTAAGAAAGACGGTTCGAGGTTTCAAGATAATTATTTAGAGTTAGAGACGATTATTGAACCAATGTTTAATTCTGAATTAGTAGAAAAAAAGCATATTGGTCGTTATTTGAGATATGAATTTATGCCACTTAAATATAAAAAGCGTATTGTTATGAATGGCGAACAAGAATCAAATACAATTTTTTATGATACAAAAATTGCTATTACGCATCAAATTACTTGGGATTTTGTGAAAGCACCTCATGGATTGGTTACAGGTATAACCGGAGGTGGTAAAACATATTTTTTATTTTATGTGATTCGTGAGTTATTCCGTAGACATTCAGAAGTACGTTTATTAGACCCAAAAGTTTCAGATTTGAGCTTTATGAAGCGCGTTATTGGTGATGATAAAGTTGCAGATACTAAAGGTCAAATATTAAAACAATTGAGAGAAGCTAATAATGAAATGGAAGAGCGTTTTAGATTAATGAATGATAGTTCGGATTATAAAATCGGGAATGATTTCCGTAATTTTGATATGCGTCCTTATTTCATTATTTTTGACGAGGTAACGGCTTTTACTTCAACTTTAGATAAAAAAGAATTACAAGAAATGAATGATTATTTAATTAATATTATTATGAAAGGTCGTCAAGCTGGTGTATTTATGTTTTTAACAGCACAAAGACCAGATGCAGATGTGATTAAAGGTAATGTGCGTGACCAATTAGGGTTGCGTGTGTCTTTAGGTAATTTGTCAAATGATGGTTATCGTATGACCTTTGGTCAAACTGATAAAGAATTTCAAACGATTCATGATAGTGATATCGGTCGAGGTTATATTTCTATACTTGGACAATATAATGAACCAATTTTATTTGATGCGCCTTTAATGGAACAATATGATTTTGTGGAAGATGTGAAACAAATATTAAATAAGGAGTGATTTGATGAAGCATAAAAGTGTGTATCTTTTATGCTTTTTAATTTTGCCTATTCTGCTTTTAACATCTGTGAGTGCTTACGCTGTTTCTAATCCAGTTTGGAAAGAGAAGAAGTTAGGGGATATTACAGAACAATCTATGTATGGTATAGGTGCATCTGCAACAAGGTTTGATTCGAAAAATATATATATAAGAATTACTGATATTGATGAAAAATCAAGGAAATTAAATTATCAAAACTTAACTACACCTGATGAACTTAATAATAAGTACAAGCTGAAAAGAAATGATATTCTTTTTGCACGAACTGGTGCTAGCACGGGCAAAAGTTATATTCACAAAGAAGAAAAGGATATTTATAATTACTATTTCGCTGGATTTTTAATAAAATTTGAAATAGACGAACAAAATAATCCTTTGTTCATATACCAATTTACACTAACATCAAAATATAACAAATGGGTGAAGGTCATGTCTGTAAGATCTGGTCAACCGGGCATTAATAGTGAAGAATATGCAAAATTACCTTTAGTTTTGCCCAATAAGTTAGAACAGCAAAAAATAGCAGAATTCTTAGATAGATTTGACCAACAAATTGAATTAGAAAAACAAAAAATAGAAATACTTCAACAACAGAAAAAAGGCTTACTTCAATCGATGTTTATTTAATAGTAATGCATAAAATCCCCCACTATTTGTCAGTGAGGGATTTTTTTGAAATCTTATAAATAATAAATCATTACAGTAAAAATCATGAGAATAATATTGAATTGCATCACGTATATATTAAAATATAATTGGATAATGAATTATAAGTGAGATAAACTCCTATTTTATATGAAAAATGTCCTAATCAAAATTATGAACATATTATTAATATAGAATTGATACCAAAATAAATATAAGAGGTTAAGTATATATGAATAAAACAAACTTTGGGGATTATTTAAATAAAAGTAAGAGCAGGAAAATATATAAGATTTTTGATCAAAATTTGAAGCAAGAGTTTAGTTATTGGCAGTTTAGGAAACTTTTCAAATCTTATACAAGGCAGTCTGATGTACATGAATTAAAAGTGTGTACTCAAAATGATGGTACTATTGAGCAAATATGGATAGATAAAGCAAATCAATTTGGAGTGTCAGTGACTTGGAAAGATAATAGTATTATCGGATTTGTTATGCGTCCGTTAATCAATTATGATGCGATTAAGAATGAAACGACTTTAAAATATGCAGTGCCGACAACTGATTGCTATGAGGTTTTTTGGGGTGGAGATAATGAATTATATAATTATCACTATTTATACCCACATCAAAGGTATGCTATTGATTTAGTTATTAAAGAAAATCATAAAACATATAAGAACCTAGGAAAAGTAAATACTGATTATTTTTGTTTTGGAAAAGATATCATTGCGCCAGCAAATGGTACAGTTGAAAAAGTTGTGAGTGGAGTTCAAGACAATAGTATTGGAAGCACGAATGAATCACAGTTTTTAGGAAATTATATTGTAATCAAGCACGCAGAAAATGAGTATAGCTTAATCGCTCATTTACAACAATATTCAATCATTGTGGACGAGGGGCAAAATGTTAAATATGGTGACATCATTGGGAAGGTTGGGAATTCTGGCAACTCTACTGAACCTCATATACATTTTCAAGTAATGAATGATAAGAATATTGAAGCATGTACATCTTTGAAAATTCGATTTATAAATAATCGAGAACTTATCAAGGGTGATGTGGTCTGCGGATTACAAGGTGAATGATAGTTATGCTTATAAAAACTCGACACTATAAAAATAGTATAGTGCCGAGTTTTTCTTAATTATTTAGTTAATTCAAAGTTTAAACCTGCATCATTAGAGTTTGTGACACTTTTATTAGTTATGGTGTAACCTTTAATAAAAATTTTTGATTCTATATCTGAAACGGAATTTGTAGATTCGGGATTAAAGAAGCTACATTCATAAGTTTTATCATCTTTCTTTTTAAGTATAAACATACCTTTGGCTTTAACTTCAACTTTAGTACCATTAATTTCAAAAGTTTTAGTGCTATCGCTGTAATTAACACCAGCCCAAACCGATTCATTATCTTTCACAACGTGGAAGTCATCTCCTTGCTTAACGACAGTTACTTCATCTTTTTTTGTCTTAAAGTCATCTTTAGATAAGCCTGGATACAACACATATCCATATTTATCATCTGTATTAGAATGCTTTTGATTTACTTCATAATACTCATCTTTTTTGTCTTCTGATTTTTGACTTTTATTTATATCACTCCACTTACCAGTATGACTTTCTTTTTTTACAGTTATTTTCGATTTGTTTAAAAATTGAAAGCCTATATTGTTTTGAGTGCTATTCGTTGATTCTAAAAAGACTGAATTGGTTTCCTGATTATCGGAAGCGGTTATTTGTTTATCGTCTGTATATAACGTATACCCATTCGCTTTGCGATTTTCAATCGTTGTCACTGGAATCTTTGATGAATCAGTACTTTTAATGCCAGTTCCTAAGAAGATAATTTTATCGTTTAATATGAAATATGATTTTTTGGCAGTTAGAGTTTTGTCCTGATTTTCAAAATCCATTCCGATGCTAGCATGTTGGTCATCAAATTTTGTTCCGCCTACAAAAGTTTTACTAGACATTTTAACATCCGTACCTTTAGGTTCTTCATTTTCTAAAGTTGTAGTACCTGCTAATCTTTTCATATCAGCTGTTGCCCAGAAGTTATCACGGTAGTGTTTCACATTGCTATTGTATAAATAAGACATTCCAGCACCAGTATGCCAACCTTTTAAGTTTTCATTATTGATACTTTCGTAACGTGCGACGTTTTTCGACGTCATACTTAAACCAAATGCAAAGTCCAGGTCTTTATTGTGATAGGTGACACGGTCCATGTCATTATATATTTTAAGTTGTTGTGTTAAACCGTTAGTAGAAATAGTGCTGTCTTATATTAAAGATTTCAATTTGCTAATGTCTGAATAAGAAATTAATGTGTCATTTGAGTCATAACTCGAATCAGAATTAACAGAAATTTTAACGATTTGCTTATATTTTTTTGAAGTAATAGTGTCCATGTCATCACGCACTATTCATATTACAATAAATTGTGTTAATTAAAGTATTTAAGGAAAGGTGATATGTGCCATTATATTTCTTTAAATAGAAACTAACAAGAGCTATAATTTATAGTAGTTGTAATAATTAAAAAGAGGGGAGAATGTGAAGATTCAAATTAAATCTCTTTTATAAGTTTATGGAGCAGACAGATACAATAATAGATGATGTAGGATTTGAGGAATTATCGAACTTTATGAGATTGTTACCAAAATGAACTAAAGGTAATGGATATGTAGCTATCAGAAGCCGTGAGAAAAGAAACAAATGAAAATACTATTCTAAATACGGTTATGAGCTATTTGAAATACTTAACCAGACTAAGAAAATTTAAATCAATTAATGTATTTAAACAAGAAAGAGGAAGAGTTTTGAAAGGATAATTATATCATATTAATAAATAGAAATATTAAAAAAATGTACTAAAATTAAGGGTTAATAAAAAGAAAATAAAAATTTTAACATCAAAAGAAGTCAAACAAATAGTTGATGCTTGTCATACAAAGTAAGATAAATTAAATTTAATGATTACTTATGAGGAAGGTTTACGAATCGGGGAAGTGTTAATCGTTAAGACATAAAGACTTTGTCACTTAGGATAATCAAATTCATTTCATACTCAGATATGGTAATGACCTTCAGGCCAATATTAAACTAAAGAAGGAAAGAACAATATATGTAAGTAAAGAACTTATGGCACTTTATTCAGGGAATTATGTATTGAGTATTGTGAGGATCTTGAGCACAATTATGTCTTTATTTTTTTAACACAAGCATATTTCGGAAAACCGCTAAAGTATCAAAGGGTTATTGATCTGGTAAGAAGAATTGTTAAAAGAACTGGAATAGAATTTACGTCACTCTAATGCAACACAGCTAATTAGGGATGGATAGGTTGTTGCATCCTTTCAAAAGAGATTAGGGCATACACATGTTCAAGCAACATTAAACACCTATATACTTTTTTCAGATCAGTATAAGAAATTTAAGTTTAATAAATATCTTTAGAGAAAGAAAAATGAATGATTCAAATAAAAGGAGAATTATCAATCAAATTGAGATTAACAAAAAATAGTTTCATTGAAAATGAAGAGGTGTACACTAAAGATTAGTTTAGATGTTCTTGAATTAAAGATATTACTTATCCTTTATTTCAAATGTATGGAATCATACTTATTAATTAGCGAAAGGATGGAAGTTAATGGATAATAGCTATTTCTTTGAACACTTGGATGCTAATACAGAGAGTAATCCAAGGATTCATTCTATAATAAGGGATCTGAAAAAACTATCCCAAGAGGAAAAAAAACAAGTATATGTAATAAACAAACCAGTAGGTGAAAGAAAATATAAATACGCTTATAAAGATGCGGTTGTAATTCTTATTCCAAAAGTTAAGCTATTAGTTATTAATGTTGGTAATGATACGGATGCGTTTGAAGACTTTTCTGCGGATTTTATTGAAGATCTTGGGATTATATCAGATAAATATAATTATAATAATTTTTTGGGTAGACCAAGAAAATGGAGAGATAAGCTTGTAAAAAAAGTTGACTTCCAGACTACTGATGATATAACTTCGATTATCGAAAGTTGTTCATTAACTGGTATAGATGCACGTAAAGGTGAGTTATTGATATCTTTACTAACTGGAAGTATCAATGATATTGATCGTGTTGATGGAGAACTCCCTGGAAATACGTTAGAACAAATTAAGAAAAATATTACTCTATTTGATGGAGAACAAACAAGGTTCATTTACAAACAACCAGATAAAAAAGTAGTAACAATTCAAGGTTTAGCAGGCACGGGTAAAACGGAATTACTGTTACATAAACTTAAGGATATTTACGTTAACGAGGAAAAGTCAAAAATATTTTTCACCTGTTATAGTAAGATTTTAGCACAAGATTTGAATGAGCGAATCCCTGCTTTTTTTGATTTCATGAAAGTTAATGAGCAAATTAAATGGGGCGAGCGACTTTGGGTAGAACGTAGCTGGGGCTCTAAAGTAGATAAAAATTCAGGTTTATATAGTTTTATTTGTGATTATTACGAAATTCCTTTTCAAAGGTACAACTGGTCTATATCTTTTGAATCGGTATGTAAAGATGCTTTAGAAAAGCTGAATCAACTTGAATCAGAAGGGATATTTGAGCCGTTCTTTGATTACATTCTAATCGATGAAAGTCAAGATTTTAATGAAGTTTTTTTCGAATTATGTAAAAAAGTTACAATAAAACAAGTTTATATTGCCGGAGACATCTTTCAAAGTATTTATTACTATAATGAAAACACAGAAATAGTGCCTGACTTTCTTTTGAATAGAGTTTATAGGACTGATCCAAAAACGCTAATGTTTGCACACGCAATAGGATTTGGACTTTTAGAGAGGCCGGTAGTTAGATGGTTAAGTGATGAAGAATGGGAAGCCTGTGGATACACAATTGAAAAAGAAGGGGATTATTACAGTTTTTCAAGAGAGCCTTTAAAAAGATTTGAAAATATTGCAGAAGATATTACCAGCCTCAAACTTTCTGTTGCTTTAGATGACAAGTATTTGGATAAAGTTCTATCGGCTATTCAAGATATTCGAGAAAAAAATCCTACTGTCGAACCAGGTGATATTGGAGTCGTATTCCTTGAAGACAATAATTCAAACTATGAACTTGCTGAACAATTGATTATTAAGGTTGATCAAATGTTTGGGTGGAAATCCATTAAAGGTTATGAAGTAAAAAATAAAACAAAAAATGCTTTGTTTATAAGTAATCGAAATAATATAAAAGGTCTAGAATTTCCCTTTATTATTTGTATAACCACCTCTGTACTTAATAGTAATACAAATATTAGAAACTCACTATATATGATGCTTACCAGGTCATTTATCACAAGCTATTTAATACTTTCAGAAGAAAATGGAGAACTCAATTCTAAACTTGGAGATGCAGCAGAAAAGTTAAACGATACGGGACAACTTAAGGTGGAAAAGCCAAAACCTGATGAAATAATGGATAAATCTAAATTGATGCTAGAAGCTAGTGAAAATAAATCTCAATACCAAATTGTAGAAGAGATTTTGCGCCAATCGTTTCATATTCAAGATCAAAAAGCAAAAGAAAAAATTCATGAAATGGTTAATGTATTGTTACCGGGGAGTGTGGATTTTGAAAAAATTTATAAGGTAATTAACAAAAATATTGATATGGTATAGGGTGTTAGTATGAAAGAGTTTACAGTACGAATGACTAAAAGATTCGTAGAAATAGCTTCTGAACCAATTAGAACAAAACAACATGTTATTATGTTAATGCTAGAAGCTATTCTATTACTGAAAAATGCTGATGTTTTAGAAAAACCAAGTAATAATTATATCATCTTAAAAGTTGATAAAATGAAACGGTTGTTTTTTGTAATTGAGAATAAGATTTTCTCATTTAATTTTCCTTTCAGTGTTGAAGTTCAGGAAGAAAGTAACAATTTAATAATTTACGATTCTATTACTAATTTAGAATTAAATGCGCTTAACCTTACAGTTCTGAAATTAGCGTTTAAAGAAACTTTTTTTGGAAAAGAAATTCAGGGGATTCTTGATTTGGATTCTGAATTGATGCAAGTTATAGACAGTTTTGAAACAAAACCGAATAAAGATGAAGTATGGCAAGTACTTAAAAACCTACAGATGTTTGAATCGGGTTATTTACGATACGATTATGATGAGGTGCACGAAAATGGTAAGTTACACCCATTAAATCATATTGATATAAATTATACTCCTCACGGTACCTTTAAGATTGGAATTAAAGATACACTTGATTGTAACGCTTTTATGGATATTCTTGACTTAAATACGGATAGTTATTTTATCTCAAAATGACGATATCCCAAAAACGTATGAGTAAACCTATAGATTACAAAGATCTTTCACCTAAGAAGGAAATTGCATAGAAAACAATTTTGTATATTCCTATGCAATCATTGATGTACATTTTTATATTGACTTTTACAGTCGATTTATTAAAACCAAAAGAAAACTAATACAATTCAAGACCATGCAAACTCATTTATAAACATTGTCCGTTTATAGATAGGTATGCGTGGTCTATTTTTATAAAATATATTTAATTACAGGTTTTAATATCTATAACAAAATCTCAACAGCAAAAAATAAATATCCATTAATCATTTATCTAGACTCAAGGAAATCATATATTTCTATTCCTTTTAACATATCGTCAATTTTAATGAGTAATTTCTCTACTAATATTCCAGGCAGATAGGCACGTGCTTTGGTGGCTTGCATCCATGCTGGTTTTGGATTATATTCGCCAATGTACCAATCAATGACTGTTGGTTTGATCATTTGACATAATCCAGCTACGCCAAATTGGCCTTTGGATTCTTTTGTAATAATTGCATGTAAAATTAAATGCTCGATTAAATCGCAGTAAACTAAGTTTTCTTTCTTTTGATAATTATATGAGTACTTAAATTCGGAAATGAATCTTAGGTCAGATAAGTTTTGGAATTTGTCTTCGCTTATGTGATGACAATATAATCCTTCGCTAGCTCTAGTGTATTTTCCTTTTGAAATACTTTTGATTTCTCCATTTAAAAATCGTGTGTATGATTTTTCCTTATAATAGTCATCGGTTACAGCGCCATATTTATTTAAAAGGTATGCTACAGCTTGCGAGTAAGTAGCGTCTAATAATTGACTATATTCATTATATTTAGCTGTATATTCGTTTTTCTCCATTTCAATATACCTCTTTTCAAACTTTATAAAATGAAATACTTGTAATTTAGAAAGAATAAAATCAATATCCACTTAGTTACGTTCGACTTTTATATGTCTATTACTCTTGCATAATGCGCCAATTGATTAATATTTTGTCATTGAATTCTACATTTTTGTATTGTTTTAATAGTTCTTCAGTTCTTTGTAAACAGACTGTAACTGTATCATCAATTGATAAATTAAATGCTGCAAAGTCTTCTAACTCTGTCCCTTTGTGAATTAAATCGATAATGTCGGTTTTCACATCAAGGGAAGAGAGTGTTTCCATCATATAAGGTGTAAAGAGCGAATGCTCTGCATTGTCGATTGAAATAATACCGAGTTTAAGTTGATTAAAAAGACCATGCATAGTCATTAAGGTGTATTTTTCAAGTTGTTGTATATTTTCAAATGTTATCATAGCGGTTCTCCTAAAAATTACGATTAATCAAAGTATACCCTTATTTAACTTTAGTTTCTGCTGAATTATTTTCACGGTTATCGTGTTTTTCTTCTTTATTAACAGCATTTTTATCGTTTTTATCATCGACTTTTTGATCTGGTGTATCATTTTGAATGGCTTTGTTATTGTCAATATCATGATGTTGAATGTCTTCCGACTCATTATCCATTTCAGCTTGATCACTCATACCTGGGTTGTATTTAGGGCTTCTCTTTTTAAATGCTTCAAATTCTTCTTTATCTTTTTCTGACATATCATCAAAAATATTAATAATCGTACCATTGTGTCGATTAACAATAGCGCAACGTTTTAAAGGTGTACCAACTGCATCGCGGACAAGATGTTCAACATAATATTCATGTTCATTACTTCGTTCAAGATTTGTTTTATAATTTAAAGTTTGATTTTCGTTAGCACCTCTTGCTTTGTAATCGTTTCGAACGATATCTTCGGCTTCTTGTGGTGTCATTTGCTTTTCTGTATTTGACTGTGTAGTGTTGTCAGTTTGTTGCGTCTTTTTATTAGTGTCATTTGATTTACTACTATTTTCTTTATGTTGATTAGCACCACAGGCAGTTAATAGTGACAATGATAATGTGATTGCAACGATAGCTTTGAATTTCATTTTTTTATCTCCTTGATTTGATTATGTATAATTAATTTTTCCGTAAAAGAAGGGTAGCCAAGCTACCCTGAAATTTTATTCTGTTGAAGCGTCGTACATGCTATCTTCATTGTGAATATTTTGACTAGGTGGTGCTTCACTAGTGGTAGGTTTGCTCTGGCGCATGGGCTCTACAGGAGTAGTTTCCTCATTAGATTCACTTTTTTCTACACTAGATTTATCACTTTTAGACGCATTCTGCTTATCCTCATCTTTATTAGACTTTTCGCTATCTTCAGAATCACTATCCTCACTAGAAGTTGTAGCAGGTGTAGTAGCCGAAGCTTCATAACTTACATTATCGCTATTTGAACTCGCAACAGCTACTTCTGTATCTTGCTTGTCTTTTTTAGCTTTTGATGTTTTTTTAGCATCGGATAAATCAAATGTAATCTTCTTGACGCTAAATAAACTAGAAATAACTTCTAATTTTTTATATTTTGCGTTGGCTATGTTTTCTGACACATCGAAAACAATTTTACCTTGAGCAGTGCTATCAGGATTTATACGCTGTAAGAAAAATGAATTTTCTATACTACCATTGTCACTTTGATTAGCAGACATTGAACCTGTATTATCTGCTTCAAATGTTTTATCACCGGATTTTAGCTTAAACATGGAACTATCAATTGTTAACGCTTCTTTACCTTTGTTTTTAATCGTCACATCAGCAACGACAAATATACCTTTAGCGTTTGTTGGTGCAAGAGATGGTCCTACAGATTTCATAGTTTCCACTGAATTTACAGTGACTTCAAGGTCGCCATTTTTAACAGTTTCACCGATTTTATGGGTTTTGTTCGTTTCTTTAGAACTATTTCCGCCAAGGTTACCAGTGATACCAGCTGTACAAGCTGAAATACCGATGATAATTAAAATAAATAATACTAGACAACCACCACAACCCCAGAACCATCCTTTTTTAGATTTCTTTTGTCCGTATTGCTGGTGCTGTTGGTTTTGTTGATTTTGGAAAGCTTGGAATTGTTCCCATTGTCTTCGCTCTTCTTCGCTTTTGAATTGATTGCTCATGCCTAAAAAATCTCCCTCATTATTTACTATGTGATTAGTGCATAAAGCTAAATACAATTTGAATTCAATTCGCTTGTTGTTTAATATTTATCAGGTTCACATGCACGTTTATCTTTATCTCTATCTAAATGTGGTCGATATGCTGGATGATCGGCAGTGACACCATTCGGATATACTTGTCTAAGTTGCTTACAATTAGCAAATGATTGTTGCTTGTTTGTTTCAGTTGATGGTGAAGTCTTAGGTTGAGTGGATTGATGATGATCACTTGGTTGTTGCTTTTCATTTAAATCATCTTTCAAGTCATCTTGTGATTCTTCTTCTGCAACGTTTGGTGTGTTAATTTCATCATCTGATTGATCTGTTGTTGTTATTTCATCAATTTCATGTTGATTATTTTCAGTATTTTCATTTGCGGGTACTTCTTCGGTTGATTGTAAATCCTTATCTGTTTCTGATTCTGATTTTTCTTCAGGCATATTTTCACTTTTATCTTCGTCTTTTTGAGTTAATTGCGTTTTTGATGATTGATTACTAGTGGAATTGTCATTATTACTAAACATCATTGAACAGGCTGATAATAAGATAATTAATAAAATAAAAGAAATAAGGCAACCGCCGCATCCTTTTAACATGCCACGTCTTTCAGAATTTTTAGCAGATTGGTTTTGATTCTTGTTGTTCTCTGTATTCAAAGGTAAATCTCCTCTATATTTATATGTTATTTTCATGATTTACTACATAAAACCTGGATGCATTTAAGAGGGAGTTATTAAGTGTAAAACGCTTTCACTATATCACATAATCATATTTTACCAAATTAGTAGTGGAAATACTTTAATTTTTTTCAAAACTTTAAAAACATTTTTGGATTGTAGAAGTGTTAATTTAATAATTGTAAAGTTGTATTACGACTCAAAATGACACGAACATGACAACATAATTTAACAAAATAATAATTTCTATTTGATATAATATATTGTATTTATTTTTAGAGGTGTTGCTTTTGAAAAAGTTTTTAAAATTCAAGGGGATGAAAATATGTTTAATGCTATATCTACTGATTTTTTTAAGTAGTTGTGGCACAAATAATAAAATAGTAGGCCAACGATTTGAAATACAACAACATAATGAAACAATAGGTAGTATTTACTTTTCAGTAGACTATGCACATATAAGAGGTATAGAAAAAGGCACTGTAAAATATTTCGTAGACAAGGTAGGCAGCAAACGTTACTTATTTATTGAATATATTCCGGATAATGTATTGAATTGTAAGCCGGACTTTTGGAAAACGTTAAAATATAAAAAGGACAAGATAACATATTATGTATATCTCATTGAAAATTTAGATGATGAAGTATTCCATTTAAGTGCATTACAAGACATGAATCGTATACCAATTGACATTGCAGATGATGTGGCAACAATGGGTAAATCACCACATCAGAATGACAGAATGACACTAAAATTAAATAAAAATAACTGATATTTAGTAGACGAATGATATAACGATATGTATTGAGCATTATAACAATCATATCAATGAATCAATTCGTCTACTTTTTTATATTTTTAAACATAACCACTGCTAGAATGTCATAAAATCGTTATAATTATAATGTAAATGATTTTGGAGGAATAGCGCATGGACTTTTGGTTATATAAACAAGCACAACAAAATGGACATCATATTGCGATAACAGACGGTCAAGAAACTTATACATATCAAAATTTATACTGTGAAGCGAGTCTATTGGCTAAAAGACTCAAGGCTTATCAACAATCTCGTGTTGGGCTATACATAGATAATTCGATTCAATCAATCATTTTAATACATGCATGTTGGTTGGCAAATATTGAAATTGCGATGATTAATACAAGGTTGACACCTAATGAGATGAAGAATCAGATGAGGTCAATCGATGTACAATTGATTTTTTGTACCTTGCCACTGGAATTGCGAGGGTTTCAAATTGTATCGTTGGATGATATTGAATTCGCTGGAACGGATATTACAATGAACGGTTTGTTGGACAAGACAATGGATATCCAATATGATACATCGAATGAAACTGTGGTGCCGAAAGAGTCGCCGCCCAACATATTAAATACATCATTTAATTTAGATGACATTGCATCGATTATGTTTACATCAGGGACAACTGGCCCTCAAAAAGCGGTGCCACAAACGTTTCGTAATCATTATGCCAGTGCAATCGGATGTAAAGAGAGCTTGGGATTTGATCGTGATACTAATTGGCTATCTGTCTTGCCGATTTATCATATTTCGGGTCTCAGTGTACTTTTAAGAGCTGCTATTGAAGGGTTTACTGTGCGCATTGTTGATAAATTCAATGCCGAACAAATTTTAACGATGATAAAAAATGAACGCATCACACACATTTCGCTTGTGCCACAAACTTTAAATTGGCTTATGCAACAAGGTTTACATGAACCTTATGATTTACAAAAAATATTACTCGGCGGTGCTAAATTATCTGCCACTATGATAGAGACGGCATTACAATATAACCTGCCAATTTATAATTCATTTGGTATGACTGAGACATGTTCGCAATTTTTAACAGCAACACCGGAAATGTTGCATGCACGTCCTGACACTGTAGGGATGCCAAGTGCCAATGTTGACGTAAAAATTAAAAATCCTAATAAAGAAGGTCATGGAGAATTAATGATTAAAGGCGCCAATGTGATGAATGGATATTTGTATCCAACAGATTTAACGGGTACGTTTGAAAATGGTTATTTTAATACGGGTGACATTGCTGAAATAGATCATGAAGGTTATGTCATGATTTATGACCGACGTAAAGATTTAATTATTAGTGGCGGTGAAAATATTTATCCATATCAAATTGAAACGGTAGCGAAGCAATTTCCAGGTATCAGTGACGCAGTATGTGTAGGGCATCCTGATGATACTTGGGGCCAAGTGCCTAAATTATATTTTGTCAGTGAAAGTGACATTTCAAAGGCACAATTGATTGCATATTTATCACAACATTTAGCGAAATATAAAGTACCGAAACACTTTGAAAAGGTTGATACTTTACCTTATACATCAACAGGTAAATTACAAAGAAATAAGTTGTATAGAGGATGATTTGATGAAGTTGACAGCTTTGCATTTTTATAAATATAGTGAGCCATTTAAGTCACAAATTGTAACACCGAAAGTCACTTTAACGCATCGTGATTGTTTGTTTATCGAATTGATTGATGATAAAGGAAATGCATATTTCGGGGAATGTAACGCTTTTCAAACAGATTGGTATGATCATGAAACAATTGCTTCAGTGAAACATGTAATTGAGCAATGGTTCGAAGATAATAGAAATAAATCATTTGAAACGTATGAAGCAGCACTAAAATTAGTAGATTCATTGGAAAATACGCCTGCTGCAAGGGCAACTATTGTCATGGCATTGTATCAAATGTTTCATGTACTGCCTTCATTTTCAGTAGCATATGGAGCGACAGCGAGCGGCTTATCAAATGAACAACTAGAGTCATTGAAAGCAACAAAGCCGACCAGAATTAAATTAAAATGGACGCCTCAAATCATGTATCAAATTAGAGTGTTACGGGAATTAGACTTCCACTTTCAATTGGTTATAGATGCAAATGAGTCCTTGGATCGTCAAGATTTTACACAGTTACAGTTATTAGCGCGTGAACAGGTTCTTTATATCGAAGAGCCATTTAAAGATATCTCCATGCTTGATGACGTAGTGGATGGAACAATACCTCCAATTGCTCTTGATGAAAAGGCGACGTCACTGTCGGCCATAATTAATTTGATAGAATTATACAATGTGAAAGTTGTCGTATTAAAACCATTTCGTTTAGGTGGCATTGATAAAGTGCAAACGGCAATTGATACTTTGAAAAGTCATGGTGTAAAAGTGGTTATTGGCGGCATGTACGAATATGGTTTAAGCCGTTATTTTACAGCGATGCTGGCTCGTAAAGGTGATTATCCAGGAGATGTTACACCAGCAGGTTATTATTTTGAACAAGATGTGGTGGCGCATTCAGGCATATTAAAAGAGGGGCGACTCGAATTTCGCCCCCCTTTAGTGGATATAACTCAATTACAACCATATTAATGGTTATGTTTATGTGAATGCTTGCTTGCTGACTTGTCTTTTTTTAACGGAACAGGGTCAAAGCCACCTTTATGAAGCGGATGACATTTTAAAATACGACGGATGCCTAAATAAAGGCCTTTGAAAGCACCGTGGTATTGAATCGCTTCTCTAGTGTACTCTGAACATGTTGGATAAAAACGACAAGTTGGTGGAGTGAGTGGCGAAATGAAACGCTGATAAAAATGAATCATCGCCAAGAATATCTTTTTCATAATTAATGCCTCCAACGATAGTAATTAACTATTATATTAACATACAATGTAGGGATGTGATGCGCGTGAAGTTTAGGGATAAAGATAATCGTCAAGTTAATTTGACATTTAAAAAGGATAATGAGATAGCAGATGGCAATCATGTGCTAGCTATTCCAACGTTTAAAAATCAATTGCTTTTTACCAAACATAATTTACGAGGTATTGAATTTCCTGGTGGTAAAAGGGAATGCGGGGAAAGTAGTGCTGAAGCAGTTACCCGTGAATTATATGAAGAAACAGGTGCCAAAGTTAAAAATATTCATTACATAGCACAATATACCATTGAAACACATGATCAAACTGATTTTGTAAAAGATGTATATTTTATCGAAGTTGAATCATTGGTAAGCAAGAACGATTATTTAGAAACAGCAGGGCCAGTGTTGTTTAACTGTATCAATGATATTGAACTCGCACAACGGAGTTTCTTACTGCAAGATAGTACCATTTTAAAATGCGTAGAGAGGGTGCAATCACTTGGATTTTATCAAACGTAAACGAATGCCAATTGAATCTTTTACGCATCAATTCGAAGAAATTACATATTTGT
Source organism: Staphylococcus sp. SA22 (assembly GCF_054165785.1). Lineage (NCBI taxonomy): Bacteria > Bacillati > Bacillota > Bacilli > Caryophanales > Staphylococcaceae > Staphylococcus > Staphylococcus sp. SA22. The sequence continues at coordinate 23,244 of NZ_JBSZQY010000010.1, forward strand.
CAGATGACTTACAAGTAAAAGCTTTAATGATGACACCACATCATGAAGTAAAACGCATTGTAGTATATTTGCGAGGTGGCAAAGGCCAAGTAGGACGTGTGCGCGCAGGTAGATTAATGCAATTTTCAGATAGTCAAACTTTAGTGATTGGGCCATACTACCGAGGTAACAATGGCAGTGAAGGTAAAGATGAATTTTATCGTGGCGATTTAAATGATGTGACGCAACTATTAAGGTTGCTACATAATAAATATCCGCAAGCTTTTATTCATATGGTTGGTTTTTCAAGAGGTGGACTACAAGGGTTGTTGACGTTTCAAGATCTACCAGTAAGTAGTTATATCATCTGGGGTGGAGTCTCAGATATTGATTTGATGTATGAAGAGCGCGTTGATTTAAGAGGGATGTTACGTAGAATGATTGGTCATCCGAAAAAAGATCGAGCAGCATATGAGGCACGCCAAGCGATTCCAAACATTAATGAAAACAGTCCACCAATATTAATTGTACATGGAGGGAAAGACCAGCAAGTTGGTATTCATCATGCGTATTATTTAGCGGATCAACTAGAGTTAAAAGGTGCCACGCATGAAACTTTTTATCAAATGGCAGAAGGACATGTGCCAAGACCACCAGCGATGGTTGAAACATTGACTTATATTAAAGAGTTTATGAACCAAGTTGAGTTGCATAGGTAGTATGAAACGTGGTGTGCACATGGGAACTATCAATCTTTGAAGATGTGTGATATACGTTGAATGAGGAATCGGTATTTAATGCAAAGTGGGGCAACATGCATAGCGTTAGGAATCGGTACTTTATGTGAAGACGTGCTGCTTCCATTGAATGAGTGATGCGAGTTTGGCACGAAGGTCACCTTAAATGTGCTTTGTTGTAATAAAATTGCCTATAAACTCTTACCATATAAAATAAGAGGAGCCAACCATTGTTAAAATATAACAGCGGTTGGCTCTTTAATTAGTATGCAAATTTATTTGTTGAAGCTACCTTTTTCAGCAATATGTTCAACTTTTTCACCAAATTTTTCGAAGTTCTTTTCAAAACGTTGAATTAAATCTTCTGCTTGTGCTTTATATTTCTCTTTGTCGCTCCAAGCATTAATTGGATTTAAAATTGTTTTCGGTACATCTTCAATTTCTACAGGAATGCTTAAACCAAATGTACTATCTTTTGTATATTCTGCATTTTTCAATTTACCAGAAATCGCTTGGTTTACCATTTGACGTGTGTAATGTAAGCTGATTCTACGTCCTACACCATATTTTCCGCCAGTCCATCCAGTATTAACAAGATAAACATCAACATCATGTAAATCGATAAGTTCACCTAATAAATCAGCGTAAACAGTAGGGTGTAACGGGAAGAACGGTGCGCCGAAACATGTTGAGAATGATGGTTCAGGTTCTGTCACACCACGCTCTGTACCAGCTAATTTAGAAGTGAAACCACTCAAGAAATGATACATTGCTTGGTCTTTATTTAACTTTGAAATCGGTGGAATAACACCAAATGCATCCGCAGTTAAGAAAATAATTGTATTTGGATGTGCTGCTTTTGATGGTACTACAATATTGTCAATGTGATTAATTGGATAAGCCGCACGTGTATTTTCTGTATAACGATTATCTTCAAAGTCCACTGAACCATCTTCTGAAACAACCGTGTTTTCTAGGATTGCACCATATTTGATTGCGTCAAAAATCTGTGGTTCTTTTTCTTTGGAAAGATTAATTGCTTTTGCATAGCAGCCACCTTCGATATTAAAGACCCCGTTTTTATTCCAGCCGTGTTCATCATCACCGATTAGTTTACGGTGTGGGTCAGCCGATAAGGTTGTTTTACCTGTGCCAGATAGACCAAAGAATAATGCAACATCGCCTTTTTCACCAACGTTTGCTGAGCAATGCATGCTCATAATATCTTGCATCGGTAAGAGATAATTCATTACAGAGAAGATACCTTTTTTCATTTCACCAGCGTATTCAGTACCGCCGATTAAAATGACTTTGTGTTTAAATGAAATAATGACAAAGGTTTCAGATTTAGTACCATCAACTTCTGGATCTGCTTTAAAATGTGGGGCAGAAACGATAGTGAAGTTAGGTTTAATCTTTGTAGCTTCTTCTTTTGATTCAGGTCTAATAAACATATTTTTAGCAAATAAATTATGCCATGCTAATTCATTGATGACTGTAAGTTTTAACATTGTATCTTTATCGCTACCAGCGTAGCCTTTAAATACGTATAATTCATCTTTTTTATCTAAATAGTCTAGTACTTTATGGTATAACTTCAAGAAAGTTTCTTCATCGATAGGTTGATTAATTTCTCCCCAATCAATGTTATCTCTATATGAAGGTTCAGAGACAAAAAATTTGTCTTTAGGCGAACGACCAGTATATTTTCCAGTACTTGCATTAACAGCACCAAGTTCTGTTAATACCCCTTCGTTATTGTCTAAGATTTTATTATAAAGTTGTGTCGTCGAAAGTTGAAAATGTGACGTTGGTTTTTTCAGTAATTTGTCAATTTTAGTTGTTTCAGTGTATGTGTCTACTGACATCCTAAATCCCTCCAAAGCGATAATTTAAATGTAAGCCTTTACATTTAATTAGTATAACACATTAACATAATTAATCTACAATATTTTACTGTAAATTTATTTGTGAAAAATTGACATTAATTCATTAATTAGGTACTATTATTTTTAACGGATTCTCTTATCCTGAGTGGTGGAGGGACATGGACCCAATGAAACCCAGCAACCTCTTTTTTTATAAAAGAAAGGTGCCAAACCGTTTGCAGACAAATAGGTCTGAACGATAAGAGCGAATGGACGTATTAGGCCTTCTCTCTATATTAATAGTTAGAAGGTCTTTTTTATTTAGCTCACAGAGAGAGAATTTTCGTAATATAAATTTAAAGGAGCAAACTATGTTAAATAACAAACGATTATTTACTTCAGAGTCTGTTACAGAAGGACACCCAGATAAAATCGCTGACCAAGTGTCAGATGCAATATTAGATGCTATTTTAAAAGACGACCCAAATGCACGTGTAGCTTGTGAAACAACTGTTACAACAGGTATGGCATTGATCGCCGGCGAAATTTCTACAACAACATATGTTGATATTCCGAAAGTTGTTAGAGAAACAATCAAAGAAATTGGATACACAAGAGCAAAATATGGTTATGATTATGAAACAATGGCAATTTTAACTGCGATTGATGAACAATCACCTGACATTGCACAAGGCGTGGATAAAGCATTAGAGTATCGTGATAAAGATAGCGAAGAAGAAATTGAAGCAACAGGTGCAGGTGACCAAGGTTTAATGTTTGGTTACGCAACGAATGAAACAGAAACGTACATGCCTCTAGCAATTTATTTATCACATCAATTGGCAAAACGTTTATCTGATGTGCGTAAAGATGGTACGTTAAATTATTTACGACCAGACGGTAAAGTTCAGGTCACTGTTGAATATGATGAAAATGATAACCCTGTACGTATTGATACGATTGTCGTATCAACACAACATGCTGAGGATGTGACACTTGAACAAATTCAAGAAGACATCAAAGCTCATGTCATTTATCCAACTGTTCCAGAAAACTTGATTAATGAACAAACTAAATTCTACATCAATCCTACAGGACGCTTTGTAATCGGTGGACCTCAAGGTGATGCAGGATTAACAGGACGTAAAATCATTGTTGATACGTACGGTGGCTATGCACGTCATGGTGGCGGATGCTTCAGTGGTAAGGACCCTACAAAAGTAGACCGTTCAGCTGCATACGCTGCACGTTATGTGGCTAAAAATATTGTTGCAGCAGGTTTAGCAGATCAATGTGAAGTACAATTGGCATATGCGATTGGTGTTGCAGAACCAGTGTCAATTGCAATTGATACATTTGGAACAGGTAAAGTTTCTGAAGGACAACTTGTCGAAGCGGTTAGAAAACACTTTGACCTAAGACCTGCAGGTATTATTAAAATGCTTGATTTGAAACAACCGATTTACAAACAAACTGCTGCTTATGGTCATTTTGGACGTACAGATGTCTTATTCCCATGGGAAAAATTAGACAAAGTGGAAGAATTAAAAGACGCAGTAAAATAATAAAATGAATTGAATATAGCTAAATAAAAGATTTTCGGTATATAAATGATAATATGTATCGAAAATCTTTAGCTTTTCTATTATAATTAAAGTTATTCATATATTAAAAAGGAGCGTTGTTGTGATGGATTTATCTTCACCGGTAGTCATTGGACTCATTATTGCAGTAGTCATTGCATTAATCTTTTTTGTCCTTTTCTTAGTTGCCTTAGGTAGTAAGAAAAAAGTTAAGCGACAAACAGAAGAAAAGTATGAACAACAAGAACAAAACATTAAAAAGTCTCATGAAGAAGCTTTAGAGAAAGAGCGTATTCAAAATAAAAAGACAATTACAAAACAACAAGAAGATTATAATCACATGGTTAGTACAAAAGATCGTGAGATTGACGCATTAAAATTGTTCTCGAAAAATCATAGTGAATATGTAACGGACATGAGATTAATTGGTATTCGTGAAAGATTAGTTAAAGAAAAACGAATTCGACCAGAAGATATGCACATTATGGCAAATATCTTTTTACCAAAGGATGGCTTTAATAATATTGAACGAATTAGTCATTTAGTATTAACAAGAACTGGTCTTTATATCATTGATTCTCAATTGTTAAAAGGTCATGTTTATAATGGTATAAGTGGCGGTCAATTTAAAGATTTACCACCTATGGAACAAGTATTTGATACATTGGATTTAGATAAATCTAGACCGCAAACTATTGTGATGGATCAAAATGATGACAAACGTTCATTATCATTTGTAAATTATTCAGATCAAATTGAGGCGATTAAACAATTGGCTGAAGACTTACAAAAAGAATTAGGTGCTAAATATACACCGACTTCAATTTTATACTTTAATCCTAAAAATGAAGGCGATGTAACGATTTCAAATTATAATCAAAATAGTGCTGTCAAAGTGCTTGTCGGTGCTGAACAATTAGACGAGTTCTTTAACAAATTTGTATTCCATGGTCGTATTCAATACAACGTGGAAGACTTACAACAAATGATGGATAAAATTGAATCATTCAATTAAATGTTAGGCTGAAGTGATGACTATATGTTGTTACTTCGGCTTTTTTAGTTTGTCATAAATTAAACAGAATTACTTTTACATTTTGATTAGTATTTGAGAGATATTACTATAATTTTAGTGGTTGATTGCTATAAGTGTTTTTTATCATGTATTCAACTCAGATTTGTTATGATAACAGGGTATAATACATCAAAAAGGTGAGGCGATATTTATGGAGGTTAAAACATTTTATAATGGAAACACGATGCCACAAATTGGTTTAGGGACATTTCGTGTGGAAAATGATGAAAATTGCATGGAAAGTGTTAAGTATGCCATTGAACAAGGATATCGTAGTATTGATACCGCAAAAGTTTATGGGAATGAAGAACAAGTAGGTGCTGGCATTCGTGCCGGATTGGAATCAACTGGTATTGCTAGAGAAGACTTATTTATTACTTCAAAATTATATTTTGAGGATTTTGGTCGTGAAAATGTAGCAGCTGCCTACGAAGCTAGTTTATCTAGATTAGGTTTAAAATACTTAGATTTATATCTAGTTCATTGGCCAGGTACGAACGAAGCCGTAATGGTTGATACATGGAAAGGTATGGAAGATTTATATAAAAATAATAAAGTTAAAAATATAGGTGTCAGCAATTTTGAACCTGAACATTTGGAAGCTTTATTGGCACAAGTGTCAATTAAACCTGTAATTAATCAGGTTGAATATCATCCATATTTAACGCAACATAAATTGAAATTATATTTGGCAGCACAACATATCGTGATGGAATCTTGGTCACCATTGATGAATGCACAAATTTTAAATGATGAGGCAATTAAAGACATTGCTCAAGAATTAGGAAAGTCACCTGCCCAAGTTGTTTTAAGATGGAATGTGCAACATGGTGTGGTTACAATCCCTAAATCGGTGACACCAAACAGAATCTCTGAAAACTTCCAAATATTTGATTTCGAATTATCAGATGAACAAATGAAGCGAATTGATGGTTTAAATCAAGATAAGAGAATTGGACCTGATCCAAAAACTTTTGAAGGCTAGATTAAAATCGCTCAACTGATGAAAAGGTTAGATGAATTGTCAACGTTAGGTAATAGCAATATTGCTTAACGTTTTTATTTTCGACTAGTTTGGAGAATTTATTGACATTCACATTATTTAAACGGCAACGAAGATTGTTTTATTTTGATAGGCATTATATGGTGCTAAAAAATTTGCATGAAAATTAAAAAATGCTTCGTTCAGGAAGGTGTCGTAATTTACCTATTTACTGAATGAAGCATTTTATTTTTAAATATGATAGCCAATATAACAAGCTATAAATCCAATGATGAATTGTAAAAGTGAATAATTGAGAAAAAGGTTAATATTAAATTTTGGCGTCATCATTAGTGTAAGTTCCTTGGCTAACGTTGAGAATGTTGTTAAGCCACCTAAAAAACCGGTAACAAAGAACGCAGGGAACCATGAGATTGAAATTGATAAGCCTATAGTTAATCCAATTAAAAAACTACCAACTAGATTTACTATCAATGTTGCGATAGGTAACTTTGAAGTAAATTTATGATTAAAATAATCAGTAATGGCACTTCTAGCAATTGCACCGAAACCGCCGCCAATCATGACTAAAATGATTGATATCATGATAAACCACCACCTAGTTTTATACCGACGTAACATAACAAAATACCAAAGACATAACTTGTTATAGCATATAGTAGTAAAGTTATAAATTGTTGATGATCAAACATATGTATTAATTCTAATTGAAATGTTGAAAAAGTCGTTAAAGCACCAAGAAAACCAGTCGTAATAGCTTTTTTTAGGGTCGGATGGTTTGAAAAAAATGCAATTGTTAAGGCTGTTAGTAATCCCATTACAAAGGCACCAGTCAAATTGGCTACCAGTGTTCCGATTGGAAAACCTCCGTCAGTATTCAGAAAAGAAATGAGGTAACGTAATAAAGCGCCTAAAGCACCACCGATAAAAATATATACATATTGCATTTGGTTCACCTCGAAAAGAAGTAGTTTGAATTTAAAAAAGAGGTTTTGGCAACGCGACGACAAAAATTGTCGATGCATTATCAAACCTCATTATATGTTATATCTTGTTGTATAACTATAGCGATTAGATGCATAGTTATGATTTCGAAAATCTAATATTTTTTATACGCAACAACGTCATCAAATTGATTTACTTATTATGGCATGAAACATTGTATTGTTTTGTATTAAGGCTACATTGACATTTTATCTTTTTTAAATAAAACCGAATGTACGAACAATTGAAAAGATATGTACTAAAATAACGATTAGAATAATCCAAGGCAAACTTTTACTCGCAATTCTAATCCAATCTGCATCAGGCTTTAGTGATTTAATTGAACGATCTGCAAAAATTATAGATAAAATTAATACAATTGAGTTAATAACACTGCAGAAAAGTATTAATTTAATAAAAGAATTAAAAAGTCCACTTAGGAAAACGTTATTTGTATTAAAGAAAAAGCTTAAAATAATCATTAAGCTAGATAAGTAAAAGTATTTTTTTGAACGAGACATGCTAGACCTCCTGGATGGTTATCATTTACATATCGTATCATAAACAATCATAAAACAATAGTTTAATTACCTTGTTGACACAATGTTGCTAAAGTCATTTTTAAAAATATAGGCAAAAAATTAGCTATATATTATAAAAGCGTGATATAAATGTTTTATATAACAAAGAAATAAAAATCATTTTTTACAAATGGTTGTAAGAAAAAGACATGCAGATGTTGTTAAAATTTTAATAAGAATCAAGGAGGCTATATTATATGGCTAAACTAAATGTAGAAGTATTTGCGGACGGTGCAGATATTGAAGAAATGAAAGCAGCTTATAAAAACAAACAAGTGGATGGTTTTACAACAAATCCTAGTTTAATGGCGAAAGCGGGCGTAACAGATTACAAAGCTTTTGCTGAAGAAGCTGTGAAAGAAATTCCAGATGCTTCAATTTCATTTGAAGTATTTGCAGACGATTTAGAAACTATGGAAAAAGAAGCAGCAATTTTAAAACAATATGGCGAAAATGTATTTGTTAAAATTCCTATTGTAAATACAAAAGGTGAATCAACGATTCCTTTAATTAAAAAACTTTCAGCTGACAATGTGAGATTAAACGTTACGGCTGTTTATACAATTGAACAAGTTAAAGAAATAACTGAAGCAGTAACTGAAGGTGTGCCAACATATGTTTCAGTATTTGCAGGACGTATTGCAGATACAGGTGTAGATCCATTACCATTAATGAAAGAGGCTGTAAAAGTTTCGCATAGTAAAGACGGCGTTAAATTATTATGGGCAAGTTGCCGCGAATTATTCAATGTGATTCAAGCTGATGAAATTGGTGCAGATATTATTACATGCCCAGCAGATGTTGTGAAAAAAGTGAATACAAACTTAGGTCGCGATATTAACGAATTATCAGTAGATACAGTTAAAGGCTTTGCGAAAGATATTCAATCTTCAGGTCTTTCTATTCTATAATATATAAATATATTTAAACCCTCATAGGCATTGTGCTTATGGGGGTTTTTCATGTTCGAGTCAATATTGAATTAATATGTATTTCATTGTCTGTAGAAATTTGGGATTCAATTTCTCTATGTTGAGGTCCTCATCCAACTCTCATTGTTTGTAGAATTTCTTTTCGAAATTCTATGTGTTGGGGCCCCGACTAGAATTGAAATAGCTTATAATAAGGGCATTTTCGTTCGGTCAATGACTGGCAATATAACAGTGTAGAGGGTCTGGGATAGGCTCAATAACTATAAAAAATAGCTATGAAAAATTCTATCGTCATAGATTTTTTCATAGCTAAACTTAATATGCTTTGTTACCTTTATATAATTGCAGAATGTAAATATGCAATAACATTTGGAAAGGCACCTATTAATACTTTGTAAAAGCTTTGGTGTCATCATGTAAATATCAAAATAATTAATGATTTTATTGTTAAATGGCTAAGAGGTTATTGATAAAATGTATTAAAATCGGTACCTCTAAACGTTTTGTTTTTAAGTAAGTATAGCCAAAAATTAAACCTGAATAAAAATACGGTAGATAACCAATCAGTGTATCAGATTCATGTATTAGTGCGAAGAATATGCTTGATACAATTAGTCCTAAAAAAAGATGATTTCTAAATAAAACTCGTATAATCAATCCACGACAGATAATTTCTTCCGTGATAGGTGGAATAATGGCAATACTAATCAGAGCCAAGTGATAAGGTACATCTTCAAACTCTTCATCTATCAACGTTTCATTTAATGTAGGTGGTGCAAACATATCATATAAATTATCTAGTCCATACATCAACAAAAATCCAAATATAATATAAAGCATATGAGTGAATTTTAATTTTTTGAAAGATAATAAATTGATATTTAAAACTTTAAGAAATACAACACCTAGTAATATAATGAATAGCCCAATATACTCATGGTCATAACTGACGTCTGTTCCATAATTAATAACTAAAAAAATGACTAACATTTTTAAAACTGCAATTAAATAATTGTCCTTTGTTACAGACAAATCATCAACAAAAATATTGTTATTCCTCGAAAACATATTAATTCTCCTAAAATAAAGTATGATGTTTAATTTTTATGAAAATTAAGCTAATTATACAAGGTTTTTTATTGTTTTAAAAGATTGTATATTATTAAATTGTATTGCATATAGTTTTGTGAATAACATGTTGAGGGAAAATTATTGTGTATTATATCAACTAGTATTATCTCCATATTATAAAGAGCAGAGCTAACAAGTTATTTAAGAAGTGCATGAATATTACAACTTCTAATCGTTTTGTTTTTATATAAATTAGGCCAAAAATCAAACCAGAATATAAGTAAGGTAAATAACCAATCCAAGTGTCAGATTCGTGTAATGATGCAAAAACTAAACTAGACACAATTAACCCTAAAAACAAGTGTTTTCTGAAGATAACCCTTATTATCATACCGCGAAAAACAATTTCTTCCACAATAGCGGGGATGATGGTAACAGTGAAAATAGAAATATAGAATGGTGTATTTCGTATTTCTTGCTCTAATTGTTGTTCATTTGCCGGTACGTCATGAAAATATAAATAAAGATTATCTAATCCATAAATTAATAGTGCACCGCCTATAATATAAATAACTTGAGACAATGTTAATTTTTTAAAAGAGAATAAATTGATTTTGAATAGCCTCAATAGAATTAAACCTACTAATACAATCAGCATACCATAAAGCAAATGTACTTCACTGGCACCTATGCCGATAAACAGAATGATAGTAATAAAAAATGCTGCCATTAAAGTTAAAAAATAATTTCCTCGTGTAACCGATAAATCATCGTAAAAAAAGTCTTTGAATTTTTGCATGCTAAATCCTTTCTTTTCATTTTTTAAGATTAATTTTGAAGGCAATATGATTATGGCTAGATTCATTATATATGAAACATTTAAACGATTAAAATTTATCATTGTACTTACCTAAAAAGCATTAGTTTGAAAAAATTAGCAGACTGTATTTTAGCGTCAAATCACCATAAATGAAATTGTAATATGGATTTTTGTAGATTTGATACATATATTTCTGTAAAATATATAAAATACACTTTCAATTGACGCTAATGTTTAAAATTACGTCAATATTATAAAGGAGAGAAATCCTTAATTATGAATAAAGCATCATTTGATAAAAAAGTTAAAAAGCAATTATGGTTTTTGAACAAGAAGGAGAAACAAGCATTAGATCAACGATTGTCTTCTATATCTGATGATAACAGCGTTAACTTAAATAAGCCTGTTACCTTTGCTAATGCTTACTTAAGACAAAATGTATTTCGAAATAAAGAAACAAAAAGTTATAGTATGTTTGTTACATTAGTAGTGATGATGTTTGCTTATGTTGCTTTATTAGGTTTGTTTTTATTTGGGCTAATTACAAGTCTATCTGGCGTACAATTTTTCGTTAATCCAAAGGTAGATTTATCTACAACTGTTGTTATTTTAACAATAATTGGAGCGATTTTATTAATGATTGTTAGCATATATTTTATAAAAATTGTGACATCATACTTTACTAAGAAACTTTTAGAAATTAAATTTAATTCGAAATAGTATTTTCAATGAAGTGCTTCAAAGCTAAACTTTCATGACATTTTTTTGAAACTAGAGAAAATGGCTCATCAACTTCTAGCTGAATGCCTTCTTGAAAATGTATTAATGTTGAATTCTCTATGGCAGTCATACCAACAATATAATGTGCATTGATATAAATTTGTATCGGTGCACGTTTATGTTTTAACGGAAAAAGTATAGTTTTTGCATTGATGTAAATGGGAACCAGTTTATTAATATTTAGTATGTTTTTTGCAGTCTCAATTAGCACACTTTGTGATGATAAATGCAATTTCGCATAATATGAAACGAGTTTGTTAATTGGAACTTTAAGAATGTAATCGCAATGTAAAAAGACACAATTTGTTTCGAGATGGTTTGAAGTAGCAGTTTGGATATAAAGTAGATATTTAGTAGAATTGTCTTGCAAATATAGTACTCCTTGTATAATAAGTTGTTAATTTAATGGTTAAAATAAATTTATATGAAGATGATAGAGTGTTTCAACATCCTTAACACATCGACCGAAATTTCACAATAAACTAATTAAAATTATGTTGGCATTTACGCTTAACGGACGTCTTAATTAATTTAATCGTTGAAAGCGATAATGACATGATTTCAGCAATTTCAAATTGCTTGTATCCTTCAAGGTATAGTTTGAGCCATAGTCTTTCTCTATGATTTAAAAACTTGAAGATATCTTGTAAACGAAGGTCATGTTCATTAAAGTATGTTGGTTGTTCAGTTAATGTTGGTGAATTATTCTCACATAAAATGACATCTTTTAATTGATTTTGTTGTCTGAATAAATCGATAAGGTAAAAATTTAATCGAGTGAATAAAAAAGAGGATAAAGATTGCTTGAGGGTTTATATATCTGACTCAATTGCCACATTTTTATCAAGAGTAGTTGATAATACTCATCATAATTATAGCTAATATTATATTTTTTTAAAAGATGGTGTATGATTTTGTGGTGTTTGTTGTATACGTCATTAAATTTCAAGTAGTCATTCTCCAAGTTATACGTATAACAAATATTTCCGGATAAAGTTAGAATAAAATATTTAGAAAAATCATACATTTGCGTAATCGCTAAATTAAGTGTTAAATATAAGACATAAGTAATTAATTTAATGTGATATGATGTATTATTACTTTGCTAAATAGTAGATAGAACAAAATTTGTAATCGGGAGGTAACAATGGATTACGCACATTTAAATTTAGAACATTTTTTTGCACGAAACGACGATTTAGATGTTATTAGAGATCGCGCTGATTTCGTGATGATAAATAACTTCACTAATGAAATGATGTATCGTGATGGTCAAATTGAAGGTACGATTGATTTAAATCAGTACTATTATAAAAATAGATCAAATGCAGCAAGTTTTATTATGATGGATTATAAAAAAGGAACTAAGTAAACGAACAAGAGAATTTTTTGTTTTTTAATACATGAATAATAAGATTATTGATATAAAGGTTTTCAAAGGTTATACAAGAAGATAAAACATTTATGATTCGTAGATCAACGTAAAGTAATGTTGATAAATCGTTTAAAACGTTTCATTTACATTACTGTTTATTTATGAATATGTAACAATGCATAGATAAAATTGTTAAACGGTTTTAATAATGTTAAACTTTATTATCGTAGTCAAACTGAATGTATAACAACAATGACCTAAGAGGTGTGGATATGAATAAACACAAGAAAGGTTCTATTTTTGGAATAATAGGACTTGTTGTCATATTTGCTGTTGTCTCATTTTTATTTTTCTCAATGATATCCGATCAGATATTTTTCAAACATGTTAAATCAGACATTAAGATTGAAAAGTTAAATGTTACATTAAACGATGCAGCAAAGAAACAAATAAATAATTATACGAGTCAACAGGTATCAAATAAAAAGAATGATGCATGGAGAGATGCATCTGCAACAGAAATTAAAAGTGCAATGGATAGCGGTACATTTATTGATAATAAAAAGCAAAAATATCAATTTTTAGATTTATCAAAGTACCAAGGAATTGATAAAAACAGAATTAAACGCATGTTAGTCGATAGACCAATGTTATTGAAACATACGGATGATTTCTTAAAAGCTGCTAAAGACAAGCACGTTAACGAAGTTTATTTAATTTCACATGCATTATTAGAAACCGGCGCAGTTAAAAGTGAATTAGCTAATGGAGTCGAAATTGATGGCAAAAAATACTACAATTTCTATGGAGTAGGAGCCCTTGATAAAGACCCAATTAAAACAGGTGCAGAATATGCTAAAAAGCATGGTTGGGATACACCTGAAAAAGCTATTTCAGGCGGTGCTGATTTCATTCATAAGCACTTCTTATCAAGCACAGATCAAAATACATTGTATAGTATGAGATGGAATCCAAAAAATCCAGGAGAACATCAATATGCTACAGATATTAAGTGGGCAGAAAGTAATGCAACAATTATCGCTGACTTTTATAAGAACATGAAGACTGAAGGAAAATACTTCAAATACTTTGTGTATAAAGATGACAGTAAACATTTGAATAAGTAATTTGATAAGCTACGAGTTGATTTTTTGACTCGGACATACTAAAAAGACACTTTCTATCTTGTTTTGATAGAAAGTGTCTTTTTATATTAAATAAAGATATTGATTGATAATTCCGCCAATGCAAGCGGGGCCCCAACATAGAAGCTGACAAAAAGTCAGCATACAATAATGTGCAAGTTGGCGGGGTCTCAACATAGAGAAATTGGAACACCAATTTCTACAGGCAATGCAAGTTGGCGGAGGACATCGATAAAGAATTATTTTTTCTTTAGAAATTAGTATTTCTTATGCATGAGTTTTACTCATGTATTCCTATTTTTAAGTACACATTAGTTATAGCTAATGATAAAGAGCCACTGCATAATAAATCATTAGTGTTTTTTATCATTTCTGTCCCACTCTCATCATGATTTGAAATTTTCAATTGCGATTTTAATTTCATCTCTCACACGTTGGAACTCTGACCATGGTTTGCCTGCAGGATCATCAAATCCCCAATGTTCCTTTTTAACATTTGTTGGTAAAGAAGGGCAATTTACGTCTGCATCACTACATAATGTAACAACTAAATTTGAATTTTTAATAATATTATTATCGATTAAATCTGATGTATGATTTGATATATCAATGCCTACTTCTTTCATAGCTTCTATCGCTTTGGGATTAACACCGTGTGTTTCGATACCAGCAGAATATACATTCCAATCTTCCGCTAAGATTTGTTTAGCCCAACCTTCAGCCATTTGACTTCGACATGAGTTGCCTGTACATATAAAATAAATTGTTTTTTTAGTCATAACAATCTCCTAATTAATTAAAATATGATAAGTGTTAGATACAATCCTAAAAGGGTTATAAATAGTACTGGAATTGTAATGATGATACCAGTTTTAAAGTATGTGCCCCAAGAAATCTTAACATCTTTTTGTGTTAAGACGTGTAACCACAGTAATGTAGCTAAAGAGCCTATCGGTGTAATTTTTGGACCTAAATCAGAACCGATAACATTCGCATAAATTAGGCCTTCTTTTAACATGCCATGGACATTTGATTGACCAATAGCAATCGCATCTATTAAAACTGTAGGCATATTATTCATTATTGATGATAAAAATGCTGAAATGAAGCCCATTCCCAAAATGGTGCTAAATAGACCGTAATTGGAAATATATTCTAATATTTTAGCCAATATTAAAGTAATGCCAGCATTTCTTAAGCCGAATACGACGATATACATACCAATTGAAAATAATACTATATTCCAAGGTGCGCCCTTAATGACTTCCTTAATATTTACAGCATTTGATTTACGAGCCAACATTAGAAATATAAAAGCAATGATTCCAGTGAAAATTGATACCGGAATTTTAGTGAATTCACTGATTAGATAGCCGAAAAGTAATATAACTAGCACAATCCATGAAATTTTAAATAGCTTTAAATCATTAATAGCATCTTTAGGACGTTTTATATTATTATCATCAAACGTTTTAGGTATAGCTTTTCTAAAATATAACCACAATACTATAATACTTGCTAAAAGTGAGAATAAATTAGGTATAAACATTCTACTAAAATATCGAACGAATCCTACATGAAAATAATCGGCAGATATAATATTCACTAGATTACTTACAATTAAAGGTAAAGACGTTGTATCAGCAATAAAACCACTTGCAATAATAAATGGAAATATTGCGCGCTTATTAAATCCAATATTTTTAACCATCGCTAATACAATAGGCGTTAAGATTAACGCTGCGCCATCATTTGCGAAAAATGCAGCAACAATGGCACCTAATAATATGATATAAACGAACATTTTTAAACCATTGCCTTTTGAAGCATGAAGCATGTGAATAGCTGACCATTCGAATAATCCAACTTTATCTAATATTAATGAAATAAGAATGACTGAGACAAAAGTAAAAGTAGCATTCCATACAATACTTGTTACTTCGAAAACATCGGAAAAACTTACAACACCAGTAATAACAGCAATAAAGGCTCCAGTTAATGCGGTAATGCCAATATCTAGGCCTTTAGGTTGCCATAATACAAATATTAAAGTAACTAGAAAAATGAGTATTGCTAAAGTTGTCATCATTAGCATTCACTAGTCTTAAGGTTATGACAAATACATCGTTGGTTAGAGGTATGAACCTTAGACAAGTTATGAATTACGGACTCAAAAAGATCATGATTAAGCTGGTATAAATGTTTATTTCCGATTTTTCGTGTCGTAACTAAGTTGGTTTTTACTAATGCTTTCATATGATAGCTAAGTGTAGGTTGAGAGAATTGAAAATGTTCTAACAAATCACAAGCGCATAACTCTCCACAAGAAAGTAAATCTAGTATTTCTAATCTGCTTGAATCTGATAAAACTTTTAAATATGTTGCTAGTTCTTTATACGTCATAACATACCTCCTAGACGTTAAATAGAGTATCATCTATATAGATGAATGTCTATGTTTCTCTGGTATATTATACGATATGACTATGTAATCTAAATTTGGTTTTAGTATTAAAAGGGTATTAAAGATAAATATAGATATTGATTTTGCAAAATATACTCTTTGTTTTGCATTGAAAAAGGTGATTAGCCATATTCTGAGTGTATGGCCAATAACCTTAGTTGAATTTATTTTGTAATCAAGGGTATTGATTAAGAAGCTTTGTTTTTACGACTAAAAATCATAAATAGAATTACTAATGAGATTAATATCTTTGCTATAAATTTCAATTTAATTCACCTCGGTATAAATATTTTAACACAAACACTAGATTTGATATTAAATGAAAAGTTTTAAATGGTTTAATGGTTGTGAAAGTGAAATAATAGCTTGCCTTAATAAATTTTATTAAAAATACCAAATTGCTATAATTTTAGGTAATAGTTTAAATATAATATTTTGAATTACAAAAGGATGGATGATATATGCGTGTAGCAATAATAGGCATGGGAACTGCTGGTGTAAGTGTATTGAGAGAGTTAGTTAAGCACCCGAAATTTAATCAATTAGATATAGATTTATACGATGATAAAGTAAATATGGGACAGGGCGTACCATTTCAAAATGATAGTTCTGAGCTGCTAATTAATATGCCTTCGAAAAAGATGAGTTTAAATTTAGATGATGAGACTGAATTTTGGAAGTGGTATAAACAACAAACTGATTTTAATTTTGATGAACCTGCATATTTACCGAGATTTGTATTCGGACATTATATGAAATCTTATTTATCTATGTTCACAAAAAAATATCCAAATATATCAACTAATTACAATAAAGTTCAAGAGATTTATACAAATTCTAATATTGATGAAACGAATTTAACTTATTACATATGTACTACAAATTCAGAAAAATCATGGCAAGCGTACGATTATGTATTTTTAACATGTGGTACATTTGCCTACCATGATCCATATAACTTAAAGGGTAAAAAAGGATATATTGCTACGCCTTATCCAACATATAATACGTTAGACGAAGTAAATGAACTGGACGATATTGCGATTATTGGTACAGGCCTTGCCAGTTTAGATGTTGTTCGTTATGTTGCTGCTCATCATCCGAAATTACCAATTACTATGACGAGTCGTTCTGCTCATTTACCAAGTGTAAGAGGTACAATGATAGACGTGACATTCAAGTACTTAACTAAAGACAAATTAAATGACATTAAAAAACATCATTTCGGCAATGCACCGCTTGATACTTTAGTTTCTTTATTTTTAAAAGAATGTGCTGAATATGACATTGATTTTAAAAAATTAGTACATAGACGTACAGGAAATCATATTGCAGATTTGAAGTATGATTTAGCGCGTCCAACAGAAATGGGCATTTTCCAAAGTATGATTGAACATTTGAAAGAGAATTTAAATTGGATATGGAATAGCTTAAGTATTGAAGACCAACATCAATTTAATCAAAAATACTCAAAGATGATTCAATTAAATTCAAATCCAATGCCTCCAAGAACTGCTGAACTAATTATTGAATTAATAGAAAATAAGTCTTTAATTTTGAAAAAAGATTTAGAAGATGTGAAACATGATGGCAAGTTGTATTATTTTTCATACAAAAACCAAGAATCAGTAGACATATATAATGTTGTCATTAACGCGACAGGTGCAAAAAGTCATTTAAATGAATTGGATCAAGATGATCAATTAATTAAAAATCTTGAAAATAGACAAATTGTACAAGCACATCCAATGGGAGGCATACAAATCATACCTGAAACCAATCAAGTTATTAGTCCAAGGTTTGGAACATTAACAAATATGATTGCAATAGGTCAAATGACAAACGGTGTTAATAAACTACGAAATGGTGTGAAAATGATAGTAGAACAAGTTGCGCATACAGTATCTCAATTATATGATGCTTTAGAATCGAATGAGCAACAACAGCACAGTGACAATCAATAATTTGTAACTAGAAGATAATAAAGAGAACGCTCTATAGAGACGAATTGAAGGTTTGCTTTTAATGTCTGTTAGTAAGAATCATATCAATGAGATGCCTATAGTACTCAGATTATATTAAATTAAAACCGTCATTAATTGTTTTTTCAGAAAACATATAGTATCATTTTAAATGTAGTTGACATACTACGTACTCAAATAATCTATAACAATTTCATATATAATTCTTTCGGGGCAGGGTGAAATTCCCAACCGGCAGTAAATAAAGCCTGCGACCTGCTAATATGTTTCATATTAGTGGCTGATCTAGTGAGATTCTAGAGCCGACAGTTAAAGTCTGGATGGGAGAAAGAATGTTAATTATCGACAAAGATAATGTAGCGTATTTGTAAAAATGTGTACAAATAGGCTTATTTAACGATAAATTTTTCTCCTTGCATCTTAATTCATGATGTGAGGATTTTTGTTTATAGAGGTGATCATTTGAGTCAATTTATGGATTATGCGATTCAACTTGCAAATATGGTACAAGGTCAAACAGGTGTTAATCCACCCGTTGGCGCTGTTGTAGTTAAAGAAGGTAGGATTGTTGGTATTGGTGCACACTTGAGAAAAGGTGACAAGCATGCGGAGGTTCAAGCACTTGATATGGCACAACAAAATGCTGAAGGTGCGACGATTTATATTACGTTAGAGCCATGTAGTCATTTTGGTTCAACACCACCCTGTGTTAACAAAATAATTGATTGTAAGATAGCTAAAGTAGTTTACGCAACAAAAGACAATTCGTTAGATACACATGGTGATGATACGTTACGGGATCACGGTATTGAGGTTGAATGCGTTGATGATGAACGTGCATCACAATTATACCAAGACTTTTTTAAAGCAAAAGCAAAGCAACTGCCACAAATTACAGTGAAAGTATCTGCAAGTTTAGATGGTAAACAAGCGAATGATAATGGACAAAGTCAATGGATTACTAACAAAGAGGTTAAACAAGATGTCTATAAGTTAAGACATCGACACGACGCAGTGTTAACTGGAAGACGTACAGTTGAATTAGATGATCCACAATATACTACACGTATTCAAGATGGAAAAAACCCTATAAAAGTAATATTGTCTAAGTCTGGGAATATTCATTTTAACCAGCAAATTTATCAAGATGAATCAACACCAATTTGGATATATACAGAAAATCCAAATTTAACAACCAATCAAACACATATTGAAATTATTTACTTGAAGTCTTGTGATTTAACAACAATTCTTCACAATTTATATAAAAGAGGAGTTGGAACTTTGCTAATCGAGGCAGGTCCAACCACTACTTCAGAATTTCTCCAATCTAATTATATAGATGAATTTATTCTCTATTATGCCCCGAAATTAATTGGTGGATCTGGAAATTATCAATTTTATCAAACAAATGATGTGATTGAGATACCAGATGCGAACCAATTTGAAATTGTTCATTCCGAGTTATTAAATCAAAATGTTAAATTAACTTTACGAAAGAAGTGATGATGCATGTTTACTGGCATCGTTGAAGAAATAGGTGTCGTTAAAAGTGTTCAAATTCGTCAATCAGTCAGGACGATTGAAATCGAAGCACATAAGATTACGGCAGATATGCATATTGGTGATTCCATCAGTGTTAATGGTGCATGTTTAACAGTGATTGATTTTGATCCGACATCTTTTACTGTTCAAGTAATTAAAGGCACTGAAAATAAAACCTATTTAGCAGATGTTAAGCGACAATCAGAAGTAAATTTAGAGCGTGCCATGAGTGGTAACGGTAGGTTTGGTGGACATTTTGTCCTCGGTCATGTAGATGAACTAGGAACAGTTTCAAAAATAAATGAAACAGCCAATGCCAAAATTATTACGATTCAATGTAGCCAACATATTAATAATCAGTTAGTTAAGCAAGGGTCTATTACTGTGGATGGTGTAAGTCTAACGGTATTTGACAAACATGATAACAGTTTTGACATTCATCTTATTCCAGAAACGAGGCGTTCAACGATTTTATCATCCAAAAAATTAGGAGATAAAGTACATTTAGAAACAGACGTTTTGTTTAAATATGTTGAAAATATTTTAAATAAAGATAAAGACCAATTATCTGTAGATAAATTAAGAGCATTTGGTTTTTAGGAGGGGTAGCATGCAATTCGATAATATTGACAGTGCTTTAATGGCTTTAAAAAATGGAGAAACAATTATTGTAGTAGATGATGAGAATCGTGAAAATGAAGGTGATTTAGTAGCGGTCACTGAATGGATGGACGATAATACCATTAATTTTATGGCGAAAGAAGCAAGGGGATTAATATGCGCACCAGTGTCTAAAGATATTGCACAACGTTTGGATTTGGTACAAATGGTTGATGATAACTCCGACATCTTTGGTACGCAATTTACAGTGAGTATTGATCATGTAGATACAACAACAGGAATTAGCGCTTATGAACGTACATTGACTGCCAAAAAGCTCATTGATCCTAGTAGCGAGGCATTTGATTTTAATCGTCCTGGTCATTTATTTCCATTAGTAGCACAAGATAAAGGCGTATTAGCTAGAAATGGACACACAGAAGCGGCTGTTGATTTAGCTAAACTTACTGGTGCCAAGCCCGCTGGTGTCATTTGTGAGATTATGAACGATGACGGCACGATGGCGAAAGGACAAGATTTACAAAAGTTTAAAGAAAAACATCAATTAAAGATGATTACGATTGATGATTTAATTGAATATCGTAAAAAATTAGAACCAGAAATTGAATTTAAGGCAAAAGTGAAAATGCCTACAGATTTCGGAACATTTGATATGTATGGTTTTAAAGCGACTTACACAGATGAAGAGATAGTTGTACTGACAAAAGGTGCAATTCGACAACATGAAAATGTACGCTTACATTCTGCGTGCCTTACAGGCGATATTTTCCATAGTCAACGTTGTGATTGTGGTGCTCAACTAGAATCGTCTATGAAGTATATCAATAAACATGGCGGCATGATTATTTATCTACCTCAAGAAGGTCGTGGCATAGGATTGTTAAACAAATTACGCGCATATGAATTAATTGAGCAAGGATATGATACAGTAACTGCAAATTTAGCATTAGGTTTTGATGAAGATTTGCGAGATTATCATATTGCTGCACAGATTTTAAAATATTTTAACATCGAACATATCAATTTATTAAGTAATAATCCAAGTAAATTTGAGGGATTAAAACAATATGGCATTGATATTGCAGAAAGAATTGAAGTTATCGTACCAGAAACGGTACATAATCATGATTATATGGAAACGAAAAAAATAAAAATGGGTCATTTAATATAGGAGGACTTTAATATGAATTTTGAAGGTAAATTAATTGGAAAAGATTTAAAAGTTGCAATCGTAGTTAGTCGATTTAATGATTTTATCACTGGAAGATTACTTGAAGGTGCAAAAGATACTTTGATTCGACATGATGTTAATGAAGACAATATTGATGTAGCATTTGTTCCGGGTGCGTTTGAAATCCCTTTAGTAGCTAAAAAATTAGCCTCATCAGGAAATTATGATGCAGTAATTACATTAGGATGCGTAATTCGCGGTGCTACGTCTCATTATGATTATGTTTGTAATGAAGTCGCGAAAGGTGTTTCTAAAGTAAATGATCAAACTAATGTACCAGTCATATTTGGTATTTTAACGACTGAAAGTATTGAACAAGCTGTGGAAAGAGCAGGTACGAAAGCTGGCAATAAAGGTGCCGAAGCAGCAGTAAGTGCAATTGAAATGGCTAATTTATTAAAATCTATAAAAGCATAGAGCGCTGTTGAGAGTTCATAATCAAAGATTTATAAATGATTCAGAACTGCCAATATAACATTTAGGAGCCTAGAACATTGATTATTGTTCCAGACTCCTAAATTATTGTTTATGCCATGCTCTATTTACGGTATAATTTTTTAATTGTACTTAAACCTAACATAACTGTACCTCCTAAAGCTGCAATTATGCCAACACGTTTTAATCCAGCAGGCTTCACAAATTCTTTTACAGCGAGAGATAGGTTTTGTGGGCGTTCTGCTAATCTTCTCATAAAATACGCAAACCAATCATCGCCATAAGGTACATAAATAGTAAAATTATAGCCTTCATTTGCAATTTCTTCTGCTAACTCTGATCTAAAACCATAGAGCATTTGGAATTCCATACGATCTTTTTCAATGTGATTTTCTTTCATAAATTGTTTTACATGATTAATGATGCGATGGTCATGTGTTGCAATTGAAGTGAAATTGCGTGCGTTTAACAAACGTTGTTCAATTATTTTGATGTAATTTGCATCTACATCTTCCTTAGATTGAAATGCAATTGATTCGTTTTCTTTATATGCACCTTTAACCAAACGTAATCGTAAATCTTGGTACTTATCAACTAATTCATGGCTATCGTATAAATATGCTTGAATTACAGTACCAACATTTCTAAATTCGCCTTTTAATCGATCTAAAACTTGAACAATTTGTTGCAGGCTAGAATATTTTTCAGTATCAATATTTATATGCATATTGTTGTAAGTATTTGCTTTAAGTAAAATCTCTCTTAAATTTTGGTAAGCTAATTCTAAGTCGAATTCTGCACCTAACTGACTCAATTTAACAGACATATGTGCCTTTACGCCATGTTGATGAAGGGCGTCCATAATTGTTAAAATTTGTTCTTTAGCATGATTACTTTCTTCAACTGTACCGACAAATTCCCCTAAATTGTCTACCGTAACAGCGATATTCTTGTCATTTAAGTATTCGATTGTATTAATTAACTCTGGAATTGTATTTCCGGCAACGACTTTATTGGCACCCAAACGTGGGCCCACTTTTTTTGCTGCGTTGTTTAAAAAAATATTATTAGATAATCCGATAAAAAAATTCTTTAATAGTGCCATTGCTACTCCTCCAAACCCTTGTGTTTACAATAAGTTTAGCATGAAAAAAATATTCGAGAAAGCGTTTTCATCAAAAACAATCAAAAATAATTATGTATAATTACACTATTATTGATGTTGATTTCATTTGTATATAATAATATGGACAACAATAATACTATAAATAGAAATCTACATAGTGAATTTGCTATAATTATGTTATTGAAGATTAATGAAAAAGGGGCAGTATAATAATGTGGAAGTGGGAAGCTGAAAATGATGCGAAAGGCGTCGTTGTTATTGCTCATAATATATTAGAACATACGGGAAGATATGCATATGTTATTACGATGTTAAGAAGAAATGGCTATCATGTGATTATGGGAGATTTGCCTGGTCAAGGTCAAACTTCAAGAGCTAATAAAGGACAAATTGAAAACTTTCAAACGTATCACGAAAGTTTGCTAGACTGGTTAAAGATAGCTAATGAATATAAAATTCCTACTTATGTATTAGGGGTAGGACTTGGCGGTTTGATTTTATTAAATTTACTTGAAAAAGTAGAATTGCCAATCGAGGGGATGATGTTAATTTCTCCTATGCTAGAACTTCGAAAGAATGGAAAAAATCGTAAAGATAAACTTGTTTCAAATATAGGTAAAATATCAAAAGACACACGTTTTAATGTTGGTGTAGAACCAAAAGATTTAACACGTAATTTAGAAATTGTTGAAGAAACAGTTAACGATGGTTTAATGTTAAAAAAAGCAACGTATCATTGGTATAATACAATTAATGAGACGATGAAAGATACGATGGCTCATATTCATGACATTCAACCAATGCCAACACTATTAATGTATGGAACGAAGGATTTAATTGTTGATACTAGGGCAATTGATGAGTTTAAAGAAAAATATCAAACACCTGAATTATATTTTAAAGCTTGGCAAGGTTTTTACCACGAGGTTCACAATGAGCCAGAACGCGATGAAGTAATGCGTTATATTCTGACTTTCTTAAATAACAGCGTCAATACAATGGGCTTTATTGTTGAAGATGACGAAATTGTAGAAATTTAATATTCTAAGAAGATGAGACAGTAGATGCTCATCTTTTTTTTAACTTTTTTAAGGTTGAGAATGTATATCACATTTTATACACATTTGATTTGTAAGAAATGTTTTGATTTATACAAATCATATCTTGAAAAATAACCAATTTAGCCTCATTCGGTTTGATTTAATTTGTTAAATTTAAGGCTAACTAATTAATTTAGTTTAATCAATTTTCATGAGAGTTATATGTAATAAAAATTCAATGCGTATCTTTTTTGAAGAAATATATGTAGAATTGTTGCAATTTAATGGTAATATTGATATATTTTCTTTGTATATAAATTATAAAATTAATATGTAATAGAGTGATTTGTTTTATGTACTATTATCTTATTTCTAAATATTAACTCTATTGATTATTGGTTTTTATACTTATTTAATTTTATTCAACTTTGACAATTGAATAGAAAGCAAGTTTATTTACACTTGTAGTTTTAAGCATAAGTTAGCACATACAAGTTTTGGGATTGTTGGGATGTTTGTTAATACTTGTATGGTGGCTAAATATGTGATCATTAATTGGGAGATGTTTAGCATGAAAAAAGTAAATAACGATACTGTATTTGGGATTTTGCAATTAGAAACACTTTTGGGTGACATTAACTCAATTTTCAGTGAGATTGAAAGCGAGTACAAAATGTCTAGAGAAGAAATTTTAATTTTACTAACTTTATGGCAAAAAGGTTCTATGACGCTTAAAGAAATGGACAGATTTGTTGAAGTCAAACCGTATAAGCGTACTAGAACGTATAATAATTTAGTTGAATTAGAATGGATTTACAAAGAGCGTCCTGTTGACGATGAAAGAACAGTTATTATTCATTTCAATGAAAAGTTACAACAAGAGAAAGTAGAATTGTTGAATTTCATCAGTGATGCGATTGCAAGTAGAGCAACAGCAATGCAAAATAGTTTAAACGCAATTATTGCTGTGTAAGTTTAATAGCATAAAAAGAGGTTTTCATTAAGTTGAAAACCTCTTTTTGTTGTTGGTATTAATTTTTCAAATGTTGACTACTCAATCCTAAATTATAAATAGTATAGCGCAGCAAATGCTTAAGAAATTTTTTCTATGGCACAAATGAATGGAGCATGATTACGTTGGTTTAAAAATTGATATTGCAAAACTTGCGCATGCTTTTGATCCAAAGTACTCAAGTAATCAAGCAATGCATGCTTCTCAATTTGTCCTTCGCTATGACCATGATATATAACAAGTACGATAATTCCTTCAATTGACATTAATGATAGCAATGAATTAATAGCTTGGATTGTCGTGTCAGGCTTTGTCACGATAGATTTATCACCTTTAGGCAAATAACCTAGGTTAAAGATGGCTGCATCAATATGACCTTTATGTGCATCATTTATATGATGTTCAATATTTTCATGTCCATCTTTTATTAAAGAAACATGATTGAAATCCTTAACTTTATCACGTGTATTTTCCAAAGCTAAATCTTGAATGTCGAAACCATAAACATGTCCTTCTGGTACTTGTTCGGCTAAAAATAAAGTGTCATTGCCGTTACCGCAAGTCGCGTCTACAACAATACTTTCTGATGTTATGTGTTGTTTAATAAGTGTTTTTGAAAAAGGGAGTATACGTTCTAATTTCATTGCTTCACCTTAGACTTGTAACGCAACCCTTGATAAGAATTTCTACGTGCTAATTCAGCATCGATGCCATTTAATACTTCCCATTTATTAACACTCCACATTGGACCGACCATGATATCTATTGGACCATCACCGGTAATTCGGTGAACGATCATTTCAGGGGGAATCACTTCTAATTGATCCACAACTAGGTTTGTGTATTCTTCTTGAGTCATAAAAGTTAATAAACCTTTATCGTATTGTTTTACCATCGGTGTACCTTTTAACAAATGAAGTAAATGAATTTTAATACCTTGTACATCCATTTGTGCAACTTCTTTGGCAGTAGCCATCATCATGTCATAGTCTTCGCCAGGTAAGCCATTAATGATGTGTGTACATACATTGATATTATGCTTACGTAATTTTGCCACACCATCATAATAAGTTTTCATATCATGGGCACGATTGATTAAATCAGATGTTGATTGATGGATTGTTTGTAGTCCTAATTCAACCCATAAGTATGTTCGTTGATTCAAATCTGCTAAATATTCGACAACATCGTCTGGTAGACAGTCAGGACGCGTACCAATAGATAATCCCACAACACCCGGTTCTTTAAGTACAGGTTCGAATTTTTCTTTTAATACTTCAACTGGTGCATGTGTATTTGTAAATGCCTGAAAATAAGCAATATATTTTCCTTCGTGCCATTTCTCATGCATCTTTTCCTTAATTTCTTTAAATTGTACTGCGATTGAATCTGCACGATTACCTGCAAAGTCTCCGCTACCTGCAGCAGAACAAAATGTACATCCACCATGTGCTACAGTGCCATCGCGGTTAGGACAGTCAAACCCGCCATCCAATGCAACTTTAAATATTTTTTGTCCAAATTTATTTTTTAAATGGTAATTCCATGTGTGATAACGTTTGTTTTCAAAAGCGTATTGGAAATGATTGCCCATATGTCATTTTCCTTTCTATAAAAAAAGAGTTCTAAGTACAGATTTTAACATATTTTAATGTTATAGTGTTTATTATAGTTTGACAAAAAAGAGAGAGGAACTATGAAATATGAATATACCTAAATCAGTCTGGTGGCTAGTAATTGGCATGGCGTTAAATATTACTGGTTCCAGTTTTTTGTGGCCTTTAAATACAATTTATATGAAACAAGAACTTGGAAAAAGTTTAACTGTTGCTGGTTTAGTGCTAATGATAAATTCATTTGGCATGGTTATTGGAAACTTATTAGGTGGTTCACTATTTGATAAATTAGGTGGATACAAGACGATTTTAATTGGAACTTTCACTTGTCTTTGTAGTACAACGCTACTTAATTTCTTTCACGGGTGGCCTTGGTATGCTGTATGGCTTGTAATGTTAGGCTTTGGTGGCGGAATGATTATTCCTGCGATATACGCAATGGCTGGAGCAGTGTGGCCGAATGGCGGAAGGCAAACGTTTAATGCGATATACTTAGCGCAAAATATTGGTGTGGCTGTCGGCGCAGCAATGGGCGGCTTTGTCGCAGAATTTAGCTTTAACTATATCTTTTTAGCCAATCTTATTATGTATGTTGTGTTTGCGCTTGTCGCGGTAACGCAATTTAATATTGAAATTAATGCGAAAGTTAAATATCCAACTCATTTAGATATTACTGGTAAAAAGAATAAAGCAAGATTTATTTCATTAGTACTAATTTGTGCAATGTTTGCAATTTGTTGGGTTGCGTATATTCAATGGGAGTCTACAATCGCATCATTTACACAATCTATTAATATTTCAATGGCACAATATAGTGTTTTATGGACAATTAACGGAATAATGATTTTAGTAGCACAACCATTAATTAAACCGATTCTCTATCTGTTAAAAGGAAACTTAAAGAAGCAAATGTTTGTCGGCATCATCATTTTTATGTTGTCGTTCTTTGTTACGAGCTTTGCCGAAAACTTTACAATATTTGTTGTCGGTATGATTATTTTAACTTTTGGAGAAATGTTTGTATGGCCAGCAGTTCCAACTATAGCCAATCAGTTAGCGCCAGATGGTAAGCAAGGACAGTACCAAGGTTTTGTGAATTCAGCTGCTACAGTAGGAAAGGCATTCGGTCCATTTCTTGGTGGTGTATTAGTTGATGCGTTTAATATGCGCATGATGTTTATCGGTATGATGGTACTACTTGTATTTGCATTAATATTATTAATGATTTTCAAGGAGAATAATACGCAACCTAAAAAAATAGATGCATAATGAGTAAATAGAATTAACGTTATAGACTTGAAATAAATGTCGTTATAACATAATATTAATTTGTATAATTTAATTTCGTTTGGAGCTTTTCTACAGAAAGCTAGTGATGCTGAGAGCTAGTGTTAAGGACTAAATGTAAATCGTAATAATTTTAAATTGAATGAATGACATCTCTTACTATTAAAATGAGTGCACAATTTTTGTGAAATAGGGTGGTAACGCGGCAAATGTCGTCCCTATGTAAATAGAATAGTTAGAGGTGTCTTTTTTTATTGAATAGGAGGAAATGTGTTGAATTACAACCACAATCAAATTGAAAAGAAATGGCAAGACTATTGGGACGAAAATAAAACATTTAAAACAAATGATAACTTAGGTCAAAAGAAATTTTATGCTTTAGACATGTTTCCATATCCATCAGGTGCTGGTTTACATGTTGGACATCCTGAGGGCTATACAGCAACAGATATCATTTCAAGATATAAGAGAATGCAAGGATATAATGTGTTACATCCGATGGGGTGGGATGCATTCGGATTACCAGCAGAGCAATATGCTTTAGACACAGGCAACGACCCACGTGAATTTACAAAGAAAAATATCCAAACTTTTAAACGACAAATTAAAGAATTAGGGTTCAGTTATGATTGGGATCGTGAAGTTAATACAACAGATCCAGAATACTATAAATGGACACAGTGGATTTTCATACAGTTATATAACAAAGGTTTAGCATACGTTGATGAAGTTGCAGTTAACTGGTGTCCAGCATTAGGTACTGTTTTATCTAACGAAGAAGTGATTGATGGTGTCTCTGAACGTGGTGGACATCCAGTTTATCGTAAGCCGATGAAACAATGGGTACTTAAAATCACAGAATATGCAGATCAATTATTAGCAGATTTAGATGATTTAGATTGGCCTGAGTCTTTAAAAGATATGCAGCGCAATTGGATTGGACGTTCTGAAGGGGCCAAAGTTTCATTTGATGTAGATAATACGGAAGGAAAAGTAGAAGTATTTACGACTAGACCAGATACAATCTATGGTGCATCATTCTTAGTCTTAAGTCCTGAACATGCATTAGTTAATTCAATTACAACTGATGAATATAAAGAAAAAGTAAAAGCTTATCAAACAGAAGCTTCTAAAAAGTCAGATTTAGAACGTACAGATTTAGCAAAAGATAAATCAGGTGTGTTTACTGGTGCATATGCAATTAATCCTTTATCTGGTGAAAAAGTACAAATTTGGATTGCTGATTATGTATTATCAACATATGGTACTGGAGCAATTATGGCAGTACCAGCGCATGATGACAGAGATTATGAATTTGCTAAAAAGTTTGATTTGCCAATCATTGAAGTCATCGAAGGTGGTAATGTTGAAGAAGCAGCATACACTGGTGAAGGTAAACATATTAATTCTGGTGAACTTGATGGTTTAGAAAATGAAGCGGCAATTACTAAAGCTATTCAATTATTAGAGCAAAAAGGTGCTGGCGAAAAGAAAGTTAATTACAAATTAAGAGATTGGTTATTCAGTCGTCAGCGTTATTGGGGCGAACCAATTCCTGTCATTCATTGGGAAGATGGAACAATGACAACTGTTCCTGAAGAAGAGCTACCATTGTTGTTACCTGAAACAGATGAAATCAAGCCATCAGGGACTGGTGAGTCTCCACTAGCTAATATTGATTCATTTGTAAATGTTGTAGATGAAAAAACAGGTATGAAAGGACGTCGTGAAACAAATACGATGCCACAATGGGCAGGTAGTTGTTGGTATTATTTACGTTACATCGATCCTAAAAATGAAAATATGTTAGCAGATCCCGAAAAATTAAAACATTGGTTACCTGTTGATTTATATATCGGTGGAGTAGAACATGCGGTTCTTCACTTATTATATGCAAGATTTTGGCATAAAGTCCTTTATGATTTGGGCATCGTACCTACTAAAGAACCTTTCCAAAAATTATTTAACCAAGGTATGATTTTAGGAGAAGGTAATGAGAAGATGAGTAAATCTAAAGGAAATGTAATCAATCCTGATGATATAGTACAGTCTCATGGTGCAGATACTTTACGTCTTTACGAAATGTTTATGGGACCTTTAGATGCTGCAATTGCATGGAGTGAAAAAGGCTTAGATGGGTCTCGTCGATTCTTAGATCGCGTATGGCGTTTAATGGTAAATGAAGATGGAACATTGAGTTCAAAAATTGTAACTACAAATAATAAATCTTTAGATAAAGTTTATAACCAAACTGTTAAAAAGGTAACAGAAGACTTTGAAACATTAGGATTTAATACTGCTATTAGTCAATTAATGGTATTTATTAATGAGTGTTATAAAGTTGATGAAGTTTATAAACCTTACATTGAAGGCTTCGTTAAAATGTTAGCACCTATTGCACCACATATCGGTGAAGAATTATGGTCAAAATTAGGACATGAAGAGTCTATTACGTACCAACCTTGGCCAACTTATGACGAAGCACTACTTGTAGATGATGAAGTAGAAATCGTTGTTCAAGTTAATGGTAAATTGAGAGCTAAAATTAAAATTGCTAAAGATACATCAAAAGAAGAAATGCAAGAAATTGCCTTATCTAATGACAATGTTAAAGCGAGTATTGAAGGTAAAGACATCATGAAAGTCATCGCTGTTCCTCAAAAATTAGTCAATATTGTAGCTAAATAATGTTTTAAGGAGGACTTTAAAATGAAGTCAATTACTACAGATGAATTAAAAAACAAACTTTTAGAATCTAAACCAGTTCAAATTGTTGATGTTCGTACTGAAGAAGAAACAGCAATGGGATATATTCCTAATGCAAAGTTAATTCCAATGGATACCATTCCGGATAATTTAAATTCATTTAATAAAAATGAAATATATTATATTGTATGTGCTGGTGGAGTTCGAAGCGCTAAAGTTGTAGAATATTTAGAGGCAAATGGCATTGGTGCCGTAAATGTCGAAGGCGGCATGCACGCTTGGGGCGATGAAGGTTTGGAAATAAAAAGTATTTAAAGTAGTGACATAAATTAAAATAATATTACATTTGTAATGACACCAAGTAACGTTTCGGTTGCTTGGTGTTTTTTGGTATGAATTGCTTTCAGTCACAAAACAATCTAAAGCGTTCTTGTTATGTTTTATTAAGATTTTAATTACAAAACGGAAACTAAATTGTAATAAAATAAAACTTTATTTTATAAAATGATGATGATAAAATTGAGTGAACTTAAAATATTGTACAAAATAATATAGCTATAAACATAATATGAGAGAGCGTATATTTTTAGCATAATTCTAAACAACACAGCAGAGAACAGACAACCAGGAGGAAAATGAAATGAATTTGTTAAAGAAAAATAAATATAGTATTAGGAAGTATAAAGTAGGCATATTCTCTACTTTAATCGGAACAGTTTTATTACTTTCAAACCCAAATGGTGCACAAGCCTTAACTACGGATAATAATGTACAAAGCGATACTAATCAAGCAACACCTGTAAATTCACAAGATACAAATGTTGCTAATAATAGAGGTTTAGCAAATAGTGCGCAGAATACACCTAATCAATCTGCAACAACCAATCAATCAACGAATCAAGCATTGGTTAATCATAATAATGGTAGTATAGCAAATCAAGCTACGCCAACATCAGTGCAATCAAGTACGCCTTCAGCACAAAACAATAATCATACAGATGGCAATACAACAGCAACTGAGACAGTGTCAAACGCTAATAATAATGATGTAGTTTCGAATAATACCACATTAAATGTACCAAATAAAACAAATGAAAATGGTTCAGGAGGACATCTAACTTTAAAGGAAATTCAAGAAGATGTTCGTCATTCTTCTGATAAACCAGAGCTAGTTGCAATTGCTGAACAAGCATCTAATAGACCGAAAAAGAGAAGTAGACGTGCGGCACCTGCAGATCCTAATGCAACTCCAGCAGATCCAGCGGCTGCAGCGGCTAATGGCACTGCGTCAGCTGGAAATACAGCGACGTATACGCCAACAACTGATCCAAATGGAAATAATGTTGGGCAAAATGCACCTAATGAAGTGCTATCATTTGATGACAATAGTATTAGACCAAGTACCAACCGCTCAGTACCATCAGTAACAGTGGTTGATAATTTACCAGGCTTTACTCTTATCAATGGTGGTAAAGTAGGTGTGCTAAGTCATGCGATGGTAAGAACAAACATGTTTCAGGCTGGGAGCAATAGAACCTATCAGGCACAAGGCAATGTACTTGCATTAGGACGTATAAGCGGAACTGATACTAGTAATCATGGAGATTTTAATGGTATTGAAAAATCATTAACAGTAAATCCAAATTCTGAATTAATCTTTGAATTTAATACTATGCCAACTAAAAACGGTCAAGGGGCAACAAATGTCATTATTAAAAATGGTGCCACTAACGATACGATTGCTGAAAAGACTATTGAAGACGGACCAACTTTACGATTATTCAAAGTACCAGATAATGTAAATAGCCTTAAAATCCAATTTGTACCTAAAAATGATGCAATTACAGATGCAAACGGAATTTATCAACTAAAAGATGGTTACAAATACTATAGCTTTGTTGACTCTATCGGACTTCATTCTGGGTCACATGTTTATGTTGAAAGACGAACAATGGAACCGACAGCAACAAATAATAAAGAATTTACTGTTACAACATCACTAAAAAATAACGGTAATTCTGGTGCTTCTTTTGACACAGATGAATTTGTTTATAAAATTCAATTACCTGAAGGTGTTGAATATGTGAATAATTCTTTAACTAAAGATTTTCCAAGCAGTAATTCAGGTGTTGATATGAATGATTTTAATGTGACGTATGATGCGGCGAATCGAGTGATAACAATAAAAAGTACTGGTGGAGGTACAGCGAACTCCCCAGCAAGACTAATGCCTGATAAAATATTGGATTTAAAGTATAAGTTGCGTGTTAATAATGTTCCAACACCAAGAAAAGTAACATTTAACGATACATTAACATATAAGACATATACACAAGATTTTATTAATTCACCTGCTGAAAGTCATACTGTAAGTACTAATCCATATACAATCGATATCATAATGAATAAAGACGCATTACAAGGTGAAGTTGATAGACGAATTCAACAAGCAGATTATACATTTGCCTCATTAGATATTTTTAATGCTCTCAAAAGACGTGCACAAACAATTTTAGATGAAAATCGTAACAATGTTCCATTAGATCAAAGAGTATCTCAAGCAGATATTGATACATTAACTAATCAAATGCAACACACGTTAATTCGAAGTGTTGATGCTGAAAATGCAGTAAATCAAAAAGCTGATCAAATGCAAGATTTAATTAACCAAAATGATGAACTGACAGATGAAGAAAAACAAGCAGCGAATCAAATTATCGAGGAACACAAAGGCAATATTATTGGTGATATTGGTGACCAAACGACTGGTGATGGCGTTACTAGAATTAAAGATCAAGGTATACAGACCTTAAGTGGTGATACTGCAACACCGGTTGTTAAACCAAATGCTAAAAAAGCTATACGTGATAAAGCAGCGAAACAAAGAGAAATTATCAATAACACACCAGATGCTACTCAAGATGAAATTCAAGATGCATTAAATCAATTAACAACGGATGAAACAGATGCTATTGATAATGTTACGAATGCTACTACCAATGATGATGTTGAAACAGCTAAAAATAATGGCATCAATACTATAGGAGCAGTTGTTCCTCAAGTGACACATAAACAAGCTGCAAGAGATGCAATTAACCAAGCAACAGCAACGAAAAGACAACAAATAAATAATAATAGAGAAGCAACGCAGGAAGAGAAAAATGCAGCATTGAACGAATTAACTCAAGCAACCAACCATGCTTTAGAACAAATTAATCAAGCAACAACAAATGCTGATGTTGATAACGCCAAAGGTGATGGTCTAAATGCCATTAATCCAATTGCTCCGGTAACTGTTGTTAAGCAAGCTGCAAGGGATGCCGTATCACATGATGTACAACAACATATCGCAGAGATCAATGCTAATCCTGATGCGACTCAAGAAGAAAGACAAGCAGCAATTGACAAAGTGAATGCTGCTGTAACTGCAGCAAATACAAACATTTTAAACGCTAATACCAATGCTGATGTTGAACAAGTGAAGACAAATGCG
Organism: Staphylococcus sp. SA22; assembly: GCF_054165785.1. Taxonomy (NCBI): domain Bacteria; kingdom Bacillati; phylum Bacillota; class Bacilli; order Caryophanales; family Staphylococcaceae; genus Staphylococcus; species Staphylococcus sp. SA22. The sequence continues at coordinate 57,734 of NZ_JBSZQY010000010.1, forward strand.
ATTCAAGGAATACAAGCAATTACACCAGCTACAAAAGTAAAAACAGATGCAAAAAATGCCATCGATAAAAGTGCGGAAACGCAACATAATACGATATTTAATAATAATGATGCGACGCTCGAAGAACAACAAGCAGCACAACAATTACTTGATCAAGCTGTAGCCACAGCGAAGCAAAATATTAATGCAGCAGATACGAATCAAGAAGTTGCACAAGCAAAAGATCAGGGCACACAAAATATAGTTGTGATTCAACCGGCAACACAAGTTAAAACGGATGCTCGAAATGCTGTAAATGATAAAGCGCGAGAGGCTATTACGAATATCAATGCTACACCAGGTGCGACTCGAGAAGAGAAGCAAGAAGCGATAGATCGTGTAAATACACTTAAAAATAGAGCATTAACTGATATTGGTGTGACGTCTACTACTGCGATGGTCAATAGTATTAGAGACGATGCAGTCAATCAAATCGGCGCAGTTCAACCGCATGTAACGAAGAAACAAACTGCTACAGGTGTATTAAATGATTTAGCAACTGCTAAAAAGCAAGAAATTAATCAAAACACAAATGCAACAACTGAAGAAAAGCAAGTGGCTTTAAATCAAGTGGATCAAGAGTTAGCAACGGCAATTAATAATATAAATCAAGCTGATACAAATGCGGAAGTAGATCAAGCGCAACAATTAGGTACAAAAGCAATTAATGCGATTCAGCCAAATATTGTTAAAAAACCTTCAGCATTAGCACAAATCAATCAGCATTATAATGCTAAATTAGCTGAAATCAATGCTACACCAGATGCAACGAATGATGAGAAAAATGCTGCGATTAATACTTTAAATCAAGACAGACAACAAGCTATTGAAAGTATTAAACAAGCTAACACAAATGCGGAAGTAGACCAAGCTACGACAGTGGCAGAGAATAATATCGATGCTGTTCAAGTTGACGTAGTAAAAAAACAAGCAGCGCGAGATAAAATCACTGCTGAAGTGGCGAAGCGTATTGAAGCGGTTAAACAAACGCCTAATGCAACTGATGAAGAAAAGCAGGCTGCTGTTAATCAAATCAATCAACTTAAAGATCAAGCATTTAATCAAATTAATCAAAACCAAACAAATGATCAGGTAGACGCAACTACAAATCAAGCGATAAATGCTATAGATAATGTTGAAGCTGAAGTAGTAATTAAACCAAAGGCAATTGCAGATATTGAAAAAGCTGTTAAAGAAAAGCAACAGCAAATTGATAATAGTCTTGATTCAACAGATAATGAGAAAGAAGTTGCTTCACAAGCATTAGCTAAAGAAAAAGAAAAAGCACTTGCAGCTATTGACCAAGCTCAAATGAACAGTCAGGTGAATCAAGCAGCAACAAATGGTGTATCAGCAATTAAAATTATTCAACCTGAAACTAAAGTTAAACCAGCTGCACGTGAAAAAATCAATCAAAAAGCGAATGAATTACGTGCGAAGATTAATCAGGATAAAGAAGCGACAGCAGAAGAAAGACAAGCAGCACTAGATAAAATCAATGAATTTGTAAATCAAGCCATGACAGATATTACGAATAATAGAACAAATCAACAAGTTGATGATACAACTAGTCAAGCGCTTGATAGCATTGCTTTAGTAACGCCTGAACATATTGTTAGAGCTGGTGCTAGAGATGCAGTTAAGCAACAATATGAAGCTAAAAAGCAAGAAATTGAGCAAGCTGAACATGCGACTGATGAAGAAAAACAAGTTGCTTTAAATCAATTAGCGAATAATGAAAAACTCGCATTACAAAACATCAATCAAGCAGTAACGAATAATGATGTGAAACGTGTTGAAACAAATGGCATTGCTACACTAAAAGGTGTACAACCTCGTATTGTAATTAAGCCTGAAGCACAACAAGCAATAAAAGCAAGTGCAGAAAATCAAGTAGAATTAATAAAAGATACACCACATGCAACAGTTGATGAATTAGATGAAGCGAATCAATTAATTAGCGACACACTCAAACAAGCACAACAAGAAATAGAAAATACAAATCAAGATGCTGCTGTTACTGATGTTAGAAATCAAACAATAAAGGCAATAGAGCAAATAAAACCTAAAGTAAGACGTAAACGAGCTGCGCTTGATAGCATTGAAGAAAATAATAAAAATCAACTCGATGCAATCCGAAATACGTTGGATACTACTCAAGATGAAAGAGATGTTGCTATTGATACTTTAAATAAAATTGTAAATACAATTAAAAATGACATTGCACAAAACAAAACGAATGCAGAAGTGGATCGAACTGAGACTGATGGCAACGACAACATCAAAGTGATTTTACCTAAAGTTCAAGTTAAACCATCAGCGCGTCAATCTGTTGGTATAAAAGCCGAAGCTCAAAATGCACTAATCGATCAAAGCGATTTATCAACTGAAGAAGAAAGACTAGCTGCTAAACATTTAGTAGAACAAGCACTTAATCAGGCTATTGATCAGATCAATCATGCAGATAAGACTGCTCAAGTTAATCAAGATAGTATAAATACTCAAAATATTATTTCAAAAATTAAACCAGCGACAACAGTTAAAGCAACAGCATTACAACAAATTCAAAATATCGCTACAAATAAAATTAATTTAATTAAAGCAAATAACGAAGCGACAGATGAAGAACAAAATGCTGCAATTGCCCAAGTTGAAAAAGAGTTAATTAAAGCTAAACAACAAATTGCTAGTGCAGTGACTAATGCTGATGTGGCATATTTATTGCATGATGAGAAAAACGAAATTCGTGAAATCGAACCTGTTATTAACAGAAAGGCGTCTGCTCGAGAACAATTGACAACATTATTCAACGATAAAAAACAAGCAATTGAAGCGAATATACAAGCAACGGTAGAAGAAAGAAATAGTATATTAGCACAGTTACAAAATATTTATGACACTGCTATTGGACAAATTGATCAAGATCGTAGCAATACACAAGTTGATAAAACAGCATCATTAAATCTACAAACAATACATGATTTAGATGTACATCCTATTAAAAAGCCAGATGCTGAAAAAACGATTAATGATGATCTTGCACGCGTCACTGATTTAGTGCAAAATTATCGAAAAGTAAGTGATCGTAATAAGGCTGATGCATTAAAAGCTATAACTGCATTAAAATTACAAATGGATGAAGAATTAAAAACAGCACGAACTAATGCTGATGTAGATGCAGTTTTAAAACGATTTAATGTTGCATTAGGCGATATAGAAGCAGTAATTACTGAAAAAGAAAATAGCTTACTGCGCATTGATAACATTGCTCAACAAACATATGCGAAATTCAAAGCGATCGCAACACCAGAACAATTAGCTAAAGTAAAAGTATTAATTGATCAATATGTTGCAGATGGCAATATAATGATTGATGAAGATGCGACATTAAATGACATCAAACAACATACGCAATTCATTGTTGATGAAATTTTAGCAATTAAATTACCAGCTGAAGCGACGAAAGTATCACCAAAAGTAATTCAGTCAGCTCCAAAAGTTTGTACGCCTATTAAAAAAGAAGCGACACATAAACCACGCAAAGTTGACAAAGAACTTCCAAATACAGGTTCTGAAGGAATGGATTTACCATTGAAAGAATTTGCACTGATTACAGGTGCGGCTTTGTTAGCTAGAAGACGTACTAAAAACGAAAAAGAATCATAATTAACGAAATGACCTTAATATAACGACACTTTTTAGTGAATCGGTTATATTAAGGTCATTTTTAATTGAATGAAAAAGTTGATCTACAAAAGAGAATCGAACCAAATTTTATACTATTATTCCATTGATGCATGTGAGTAATGACCGGCATATAATCCAGCGACATGTCCTGTTACGAGTGCACTTGTAATATTATAACCACCAGTATAACCATGAATATCTAATACTTCACCACATAAAAATAATCCCGGGACTAATTTAGACATCATTGTTTTAGGTTGAATTTCTTTAAGTGACACGCCACCGCCTGTGACAAATGCCTTATCTATAGGTAATGTCCCGTTTACCTTAAATTCAAACCCTTTAAACGTATTTACTAAGTCGTTCAATTGTTGATTTGATAAGTGATGTGATGTGGTATTTTCATCGATTCCAGCTTGTTCCAGCATGAACAGTAAATAGCGCTCTTCAATTAGTCCATGCAAGCTGTTTTTAATGATTTTATCTGGTGTGTCCGATAATAATGATGTGATGTGTTGTTTTAATTGTTCATGGTTTAATTCAGGAAATGCATCGATTGCCATAGAAATATGCTGTGTCTTTTGATTTTTTTGTTCTTTATAAACAAACTGACTACATCTTAATGTAGCTGGACCACTGATACCAAAATGAGTAAATAACATATCCATTTGATGACTGATGCGTTTTTTACCATTTTTCTTAAGTACTGACAATTCAACATCTTTTAAACTTAAACCTTTTAGACGATTGGATTTGATGAAAGGTTCAGCTGATGTAATTGGAACTTCGGTCGGGAATAACTCTGTAATGGTATGACCTAAACCTTGTGCGAACTTATAACCATCACCAGTTGAACCTGTTTGAGGGACACTTGTACCACCTGTAGCAATCACAAGTGAATGACTTACATAGCTGCTGCTTTGAGTATGTACAGTGAAAGTTTGGTCTGTATTAACTTCGATTCTACTAACAGCTTCTTCTTCTTTAATCGTTACATGTTGGCGTTCGATAGTTGTCACTAATGTATCAACCACGTCTTGTGCTTTGTTGGAGACTGGAAACATACGCCCGTGATCTTCTTCTTTTAATTTAACACCCCTAGACTCAAAAAAATCTATGATGGATTCATTATCAAAAATTGAAAAGGGACTATATAAAAATTTCCCATTTCCAGGAATGTTCTTAATAATTTCAGCATATGGTAATCGATTAGTTACGTTACATCTACCGCCACCAGATATTTTGAGTTTACGACCTAGACCTTTCTTTTTTTCAATGAGTAACACATTGCTACTTTGTTCGCTTGCAGCTACTGCCGCCATTAAGCCGCTAGGTCCGCCACCGATAATAATTGTTTGATACATATACGCTTCCTCCAAATTTGTTACTGGACATTCAATTGCTATTTTATAGTACTTTTTTAAACTTTGCTATATCTCTTGTGTTATGAGATGACAATTATGTTGAATATATTTATAATGTGAACTTCATAAAAATTGAAGATGTATGTGTATGATAAGAATGATTTTTCTACTGTTATGCGATGTTCATCTCAAATAGTAGTATAATGTTTATATGAAATTTCGTAATATTCTAATCAAAATCGAGTATTCAATGACAATGCGTTGATAATTTTGTTATGATAATTCATTGAATATACGACAATGAAATAAAGTTTTGTGATATATTCATAATAATGAAAAATGATTTTACAAAGAAATAGCTTTTAGTTTACAAAACTTTAATAAACATGAGATAGGGAGATTCGTAATGAGTGAAAGTAAAGAAATGGTGCGTGGAACCTTTTTAATTACCATTAGTATATTAATTACCAAGGTATTGGGCGTACTTTTTATCATTCCATTCAACTATTTAATTGGTGGACAAGAAAATATGGCGCCGTTCACATACGCTTATGCACCATATAATATTGCAATTGCAGTTGCGACAGCAGGTGTACCATTAGCAGCTTCGAAATATGTTGCGAAATATAATGCTATTGGGGCATATAAAGTCAGTCAGAAATTTTATAAATCGAGTTTTATTGTAATGAGTATTACCGGTGTTTTAGGTTTCTTGGTACTGTATTTCCTAGCACCTTATATTTCTGAATTAACATTAGCTAGAAATGTTCATGATAAAAACGGTTGGTCAGTCGATGATATTACTTGGATTATAAGAATCATTAGTATGGTTGTTATCTTTATTCCTGTATTAGCGACATGGAGGGGTATATTCCAAGGTTATAAATCTATGGGGCCAACAGCAGTGTCAGAAGTAACTGAGCAAATTGCACGCGTGATTTTCATATTAATTGGAAGTTATTTAGTACTAAATGTCTTTGATGGTTCTATTTTATTAGCCAATGGTATTGCTACTTTTGCAGCAGCAGTTGGTGCGATTATTGGTATATTCACACTCTGGTATTACTGGAGAAAGCGTAAGCATAATATTGATCGTATGGTCGAATCTGATTACACAGATATAGATGTGTCATATGGCAAGATGTATAAAGAAATTATTGCTTATAGTATTCCGTTCGTTATTGTAAGTTTGAATTACCCATTATTTAACTTAGTAGATCAATTTACACATAACGGTGCTTTATCTTTAGTTGGTATACCTTCACAGTTACAAGATATATTCTTTAATATGTTAAATATGTCAACTAATAAAATTGTAATGATTCCGACATCATTAAGTGCTGGCTTTGCAGTAAGTTTAATTCCTTATATTACTAAAACATTTGCAGAAGGTCGCTTACATGAAATGCATCATCAAATTAGAACATCTATTGGTGTATTAATGTTTATAACTGTTCCAGCTAGTATTGGAATTATGGCCTTGGCACAACCATTATTCACAGTTTTCTATGGTTACGATCCAATTGTATTAGGTCATGACCCTAACCATGATGGTAGTCGTTTATTATTCTATTATGCGCCTGTAGCAATACTAATTTCACTATTAAGTGTAACGGCATCAATGTTACAAGGTATAGATAAACAGAAATTAACAGTTTATGTTATTTTAGCTTCTGTAGTTATCAAGTTAGCGTTAAACTATCCATTAATTATGTTATTCCATACACCTGGTGCAATTTTAAGTACTAGTATCGCATTATTATTTGCAATTGGATGTAATTTCTATATTCTTAAAAAATATGCGAAGTTTAAATTCAGCTATAGTTGGATTCATTTTGCAAAAATATTCTTGTATTCATTTATTATGATGCTAGGTGTAGAATTAGTGTTCTTCCTTGCAAATCTATTCTTAGAACCTACTAAACTTGGTTACTTAATCATTATTATTTTAGGTGTTACAGTAGGTATTCTAATTTACGGTACAATCACAATTAAAACGCGTTTTGCGGACGAATTTTTAGGTGAAATTCCTGAAAAATTAAGACGTAGAGTTAGGTTTTTACGATGAGAATAGATAAATTTTTAGCAAATATGGGCGTCGGTACACGTAATGAGGTCAAACAGTTACTTAAAAAAGGCCTTGTAAATGTCAACGAACAAGTAATTAAATCACCAAAAACACATATAGAACCAGAAAACGATATGATATCAGTTCGTGGAGAATTAATAGAATACGTTGAAAATGTCTATATTATGTTAAATAAGCCAAAAGGTTATATATCGGCAACTGAAGATCATCATTCAAAAACCGTTATTGATTTAATACCTGAATACCAACATCTAAATATTTTTCCGGTTGGTCGTCTTGATAAAGATACAGAAGGGCTTTTATTGATAACGAATGATGGTGATTTTAATCATGAATTAATGAGTCCAAACAAACATGTTTCTAAAAAATATGAAGTTATTTCAGCAAATCCTATCACTGAAGACGACATTCAAGCTTTTAAAGAAGGTGTAACACTGTCTGATGGCAAGGTTAAGCCTGCAATATTAACTTATATTGATAATCAAACGTCACACGTAACAATTTATGAAGGAAAATATCATCAAGTTAAACGAATGTTTCATAGCATTCAAAATGAGGTATTACATTTAAGACGTATCAAAATTGCTGATTTAGAATTGGACAGCAATTTAGATTCAGGAGAATATCGTTTATTAACTAAAAATGATTTTGACAAATTAAATTATAAATAAAAGGGAGACGATTGATATGGCAAAAGGTAATTTATTTAAAGCGATTTTAGGTATAGGTGGCGCTGTAGCAGCTGTACTTGTTACACGTAAAGATAGTCGTGACAAGCTGAAAGCAGAATATAATAAATATAAACAAGATCCTCAAAGCTATAAAGATAATGCTAAGGATAAAGCGACGCAATTAGGAACAATTGCTAATGAAACAATTAAAGAAGTAAAAACAAATCCGAAAGAATATGCTAATAGATTAAAAAATAATCCAAAAGCATTTTTCGAAGAAGAAAAATCAAAATTTACCGAATATGACAATAAGACTGACGAAAGTATTGAAAAAGGTAAATTTGATGATGAAGGTGGCGCAGCACCAAATAATAATTTACGTATCGTCACTGAAGAAGATTTAAAAAAGAATAAAAATGCATTATCTGATAAAGAATAAGATGTGAGTAAGACAGAAATGATAAGGGAGTGGGACAGAAATCATATTTTCGCAAAATTTATTTCGTCGTCCCACCCCAACTTGCACATTATTGTAAGCTGGCTTTCCGCCAGCTACTATGTTGGGGCCCCGCCGGCAAGGTTGACTAGAATTGAAAAAAGCTTGTTACAAGCGTATTTTCATTCAGTCAACTACTGCCAATATAATATTGTAAACTATAGGACATTTATTAGTGTTTCAGGTTCTTTATCGTTAGTCATAGCTAATATGCATATAGAAAGAAGAATACATGAGTGAAATTCATGCATAAGAAATACTAATATCTAAAGAAAGCGTATTTCTTTATCTTTTAGAAATTCTCTATGTTGGGCCCGCCAACTTGCACATTATTGTAAGTTGACTATTGGCCAGCTTCTGTGTTGTGGCCCCGGGGCGCATTTTCTTTCAGTTAATTACTGTCAATATTAAATTGTGTGCCTAGCACATTGACTTATATCTCGAGCTCTTGATTTAAATATATAAATTAAAAAAGGAACAAAGCAGCTATTAATAATTTGTGTCATATCGATAGCATCGTTTTGTTCCTTTTTATTATTTTCTGACATCTTATTGTAGTTTTTATATCATTTCATGTAAAATAGAGTTTAACTTATAGAAAAAAGGAAGTCGATTTCGAATGTGGAAAGAAAAAGTTCAACAATACGAAGATCAAATCATTAATGACTTAAAAGGATTATTAGCAATTGAAAGTGTGAGAGATGATGCAAAAGCATCAGAAGACGCACCAGTTGGTCCAGGTCCTCGTAAGGCATTAGACTACATGTATGAAATTGCACATAGAGATGGATTTACAACACATGATGTGGATCATATTGCAGGAAGAATTGAGGCAGGTAAAGGAAATGACGTATTAGGTATCTTATGTCATGTTGACGTTGTTCCTGCTGGTGATGGATGGGATAGTAATCCGTTTGAGCCGGTTGTAACAGAAGATGCTATCATAGCTAGAGGTACACTTGATGACAAAGGTCCAACAATTGCTGCTTATTATGCAATTAAGATATTAGAAGATATGAATGTGGATTGGAAGAAACGTATTCATATGATTATTGGTACGGATGAAGAATCTGATTGGAAATGTACGGATCGCTATTTTAAAACAGAAGAAATGCCAACATTAGGTTTTGCACCAGATGCAGAATTTCCGTGTATTCATGGTGAAAAAGGCATTACAACATTTGACTTAGTTCAAAATAAACTTACTGAAGATCAAGATGAACCTGATTATGAATTAATAACTTTTAAATCTGGTGAACGTTACAACATGGTGCCTGATCATGCAGAAGCAAGAGTGCTTGTTAAAGAAAATATGACAGATGTTATTCAAGACTTTGAGTACTTTTTAGAACAAAATCATTTACAAGGTGATAGCACTGTTGATAGTGGCATTCTAGTTTTAACAGTTGAAGGTAAAGCGGTTCATGGTATGGATCCATCTATCGGTGTGAATGCGGGTCTTTACTTACTAAAATTCTTAGCATCATTAAATCTTGATAATAATGCACAAGCGTTTGTAGCATTTAGTAATCGCTACTTATTTAATTCAGATTTTGGTGAAAAGATGGGAATGAAATTCCATACAGATGTCATGGGTGATGTGACAACTAACATTGGTGTTATTACATATGATAATGAAAATGCGGGTCTTTTCGGTATCAACTTACGCTACCCAGAAGGATTTGAATTTGAAAAAGCTATGGATCGTTTTGCAAATGAGATTCAACAATATGGCTTTGAAGTGAAATTAGGTAAAGTCCAACCACCACATTATGTTGATAAAAATGATCCTTTTGTACAAAAGTTAGTTACTGCATATAGAAATCAAACAAATGATATGACTGAACCTTATACTATAGGTGGCGGTACTTATGCGAGAAACTTAGACAAGGGTGTAGCATTTGGCGCAATGTTTAGTGATTCTGAAGATTTAATGCATCAGAAAAATGAATATATCACTAAAAAACAGTTATTTAACGCAACTAGTATTTACTTAGAAGCAATTTATTCATTATGCGTGGAGGAATAATATATGGAAAAAATTTTTTTAAATGGTGAGTTTGTAAGTCCAAGTGAAGCAAAGGTTTCATACAACGACAGAGGATACGTATTTGGCGATGGTATTTATGAATACATTCGCGTATATAATGGTAAGTTATTTACAGTAACAGAACATTATGAAAGATTTTTACGTAGTGCCAATGAGATTGGTTTAGATTTAAATTATTCTGTAGAAGAATTAATTGAACTATCTCGTAAATTAGTTGATATGAATCAAATTGAAACTGGGGCAATTTATATTCAAGCAACGCGTGGTGTAGCTGAAAGAAATCATAGCTTCCCGACACCTGAAGTAGAACCAGCAATTGTTGCTTATACAAAGAGTTATGATCGTCCTTATGATCATTTAGAAAATGGTGTGAATGGTGTTACCGTTGAAGATATCCGATGGTTACGTTGCGACATTAAAAGCTTGAACTTATTAGGAAATGTATTAGCAAAAGAATATGCTGTGAAATATAATGCAGTTGAAGCAATTCAACATCGAGGCGAAACTGTAACTGAAGGATCTTCAAGTAATGCTTATGCAATTAAAGACGGTGTGATTTATACACATCCGATTAACAACTATATTCTTAATGGTATTACACGAATTGTAATTAAAAAAATTGCCGAAGACTATAACATCCCATTTAAAGAAGAAACGTTTACTGTAGATTTCTTGAAAAACGCAGATGAAGTTATTGTTTCAAGTACTTCAGCTGAGGTTACACCTGTTATTAAATTAGATGGTGAACCAGTTAATGATGGTAAAGTTGGCCCAATTACACGTCAACTACAAGAAGGATTTGAAAAGTATATAGAGTCACACAGTATTTAAAATTCTTTCATCATATTTTTAGATTAAATTACTTAAATTTATCAACTTTCGTAAGTGAATTATGTTATAATTTAAAACGAAGCTTAAAAGTGTTGTTTAGAAAACACATATTAGTAAAAAGTGCCATTTTGTTTCTCATTTTCAGTTGAAATATAATGATAAAAATTATAAAATTTTCTATGAGTTACAAATATGATGTGCATCATATTTTACTAAGTACGTAAATGTTACAGTTCATAAATTTATGCTAACCATGAAAATGGGATAGTAATTATTTTGAAAACTAGAGTTTATCGCCTACAAAGATTCAAAAACATGTAGTTTTAGACACGGTAACATTATATGTTATGGAAGCGACTTTAGAAGGTATGGTGTCAATGACAGACATATTGATTTAATTTAAGTTGTTTAAAGTAGGCATTAGTTGAGGATTTACAATAATTATCTGGACATAATATTTGTACCAGTATGGTGTTATAAATTAGAATATATGGCTCTTGAAAAACCTATTTCTAGAGCCATTTTCTAATTGAAAGTGAGGTGGACGAGTTGGAGCAGTTTTATCAATTAGGGTGGACACTTGATTCTGCAGGTGGTGCATCTGGCGAAGCATATATGGCTGAACAAGATGGACAAAAGTTGTTTTTAAAACGAAATTCAAATCCATTTATTGCGGCATTATCAGCAGAAGGTATTGTGCCCAAATTAGTATGGACGAAGCGCATAGAAACAGGCGAGGTTGTTACAGCACAACATTGGAAAAATGGCCGTGAACTATCTTCAAACGAAATGAAGCAAACAAGAGTTGCACATTTATTAAAGAAGATACACAATTCTAGACCTTTATTAAGTATGTTAAAGCGTATGGAAATGGAACCCATTACTCCTGAGATTATGCTTAATAAAATTAATGCCTCTTTATCAAGAGAAGTTTTAACACATCATATTGTGAGAAAATCATTAACCTATTTGGAAGAGCATATGCCGAGTTTAGATTCACGCTTTTTCACAGTTGTACATGGTGATGTGAATCATAATAATTGGTTATTATCTGATCGTGATGAACTGTTTTTAGTCGATTGGGAAGGCGCAATGATTGCAGACCCGGCAATTGATATCGGAATGCTGCTTTACAACTATGTTCCACAACAACAATGGTCTGAATGGCTTGAAACATATGGTGTTCAAGAGAGCTTGAATTTAAATAAACGTATGAAATGGTATACGGTAATTCAATCTATAGGTCTTGTTCAATGGTATGAAGAGCAAAAAAGATATAAGGATATGAACACTTGGCTTAAATTCCTAAATGAAGTTATGAATAGTAACATGTTTATTTAAGAGGAGAATAAAATATGAGAGTTCGATACAAACCATGGGCTGAAGATTATTTAAAAGATCATCCTGAATTGGTTGACATGGACGGTCAACATGCAGGGAAAATGACTGAATGGTTTGATAAAACGCAACCGATACACATTGAAATTGGTTCGGGTATGGGGCAGTTTATTACAACATTAGCTGCTCAAAATCCTCATATTAACTATATTTCAATGGAACGTGAGAAAAGTATCGTTTATAAAGTATTGGATAAAGTTAAAGAGATGGGTTTAACAAATTTAAAGATTATTTGTAATGACGCCATTGAATTAAATGAATATTTTAAAGACGGCGAAGTTTCGCGTATTTATTTGAACTTTTCAGATCCATGGCCAAAAAATCGTCATGCAAAACGACGTTTAACGTATCATACGTTTTTAGCGTTGTATCAACAAATCTTAAATGATGAAGGAGATTTACATTTTAAAACTGATAACAGAGGACTATTTGCCTACAGTTTAGAAAGTATGTCTCAATTTGGAATGTATTTTACAAAAATAAATCTAAATTTACATCAAGAAGACGATGGCAGTAATATTTTAACAGAATATGAAAAGAAATTTTCGGATAAAGGGTCACGTATTTATCGTATGGAAGCGAAATTCCATTCACAAAAATAAAGCACTTATGAGGGTATGTACACATACAATCATAAGTGTTTTTTCGTACTATAATGGTTCTATAGATAAAGATTCTATAATAAATCGGACTGATGGAAAAAAGTATTTTACTTTTCATCTGTCCGATTTTTTGATTTTGAATATAAAAAAAGCGCTATTGCCTCTGTAATTTAAAGTGACCAAACCTAAACTAAAGGAGACAATTGCGCCTATGAACAATGTTATACTAAATACCTTTGATTTGAAAGAATAAAGCTTGCATTTTACTTGGAAATTTTAATTATTAATTTAAAATTACAGTCCGATGGTTATGATGCATTTACATATAATATGATTGCATTAATCTTTATAAGTAGTTGGAAGTGTATTAGTGTGGGGCGTTTCGTTTTTGTTCGCATTTATGAATAGTGATATGATGTAATAAACACATGCTAATTGTAATAACGAATACAGAAAGAATAGGTGATGTTATGAAAATCGGGGATATATCTATTCATTATCTAAATGGCGGCAATACAAAAATGGATGGCGGTGCAATGTTTGGTGTTGTTCCGAAGCCGTTGTGGTCAAAGCAATACAATGCAAATGAACGAAATCAAATCAATTTACCGACACATCCAATTTTGATTCAAACGGCCCAATATAATTTGATTATAGATGCGGGTATTGGTAATGGTAAATTATCTGAAAAGCAATTACGTAATTTTGGAGTAGATGAAGAAAGTCATATAATTGCTGATTTGGCAAATTATAATTTAACGCCAAAGGATATTGATTATGTGCTAATGACACATATGCATTTTGATCATGCAGCCGGTTTGACTGATCAAGCGGGACATGCAATTTTTGAAAATGCGATTCATGTTGTGCAACAAGATGAGTGGCATGAGTTTATTGCACCTAATATAAGAAGTAAATCAACATACTGGGATAAGAATAAAGGCGATTATAGTAACAAGTTGATTTTATTCGAAAAACATTTTGAACCGGTTCCGGGTATCAAGATGCAACATAGTGGAGGTCATAGCTTTGGCCACACAATCATTACGATTGAAAGTCAAGGAGATAAAGCAGTTCATATGGGTGATATATTCCCGACTACTGCACATAAAAATCCTCTATGGGTAACAGCATATGATGATTATCCTATGCAATCGATTCGTGAAAAGGAACGTATGATACCATATTTTATCCAGCAACAATATTGGTTCTTGTTTTATCATGATGAAAACTACTTTGCTGTAAAATACAGCGATGATGGTGAAAACTTAGATGCATATATTTTACGTGAAACATTAGTTGATAATAACTAAAATAAAGATTTATTACTAAACAAATTTTCAAGAAAAAAATTGAGCCACATCCAATCTTACTAATTAGGGTGTGGCTCATTTTTAAGTTTTACGATCCAAATCAAATATGGATAAAATTCGTATTAACGCTCTACAATGTTAATGACTTCACCAGTATATGCATCTGCATAAAAATCATAATGAATATTTTGACCATTTTTAATAGTTGTAATTCCACCTTGATAAACTAAACGGTATTTATCAGTTTCAGGATGAACGAATGGTTCATAAACGATATATGAGCCTTTGACATTCATAAAATATGATTTTACTTCATTAAGTACTTTAACGGGATTATAGCGTTTACGATTAATAAATTGGATGATTGAAATGGTAGAAATAATTACAATGGCTACTGCAATTATTGTTGGAATTATATATTTCAGTTTAGTCATCATTTATGCTCCCTTGATTTCAAATTCATATCATTAGTTTACCATATTGAAGATGATATAATAACTTATAAGGAGTGAGAACTTTTATGAACATAAATAAAAAAGTAACATTACAACGAATTCAAACTTTAACTGAGCTTCATGGGGCACCAGGTTTTGAAGAGGAAGTAAAAAATTATATGACTCAGCAAATGGCGCCGTACGTAGATGAATTTATTGAAAATCGTATGGGTGGTTTTTTTGGTGTGAAAAAATCTAAAAATCCAAATGCAAAACGTGTAATGATTGCAGCACATATGGATGAAATTGGATTTATGATTACAAACATCACTAAAAATGGAATGATTCAATTCACAAATTTAGGTGGTGTTGCAAATGATATTTGGCAAGGACAACGCTTAGTAATTAAAAATAGAAATGGCGATAAAATTATCGGTGTTGTTTCTAATATACCTAAACATTTTCGTACTGGTAGTGAAGGTGCACCGGAAATTAAAGATTTAACATTAGATATAGGTGCTCAAAATGAAGATGAAGTGCGTGAGCGCGGAATAGATATAGGAGATACAATTGTACCTCACACGCCATTCACACAGTTATCTGAACATCGTTATAGTGCTAAAGCATGGGATAATCGTTATGGTTGTGTCTTGGCAATTGAAATACTAGAATTATTAAAAGATATAGAATTAGATATAGACTTGTATGTTGGCGCAAATGTTCAAGAAGAGGTTGGATTACGAGGTGCGAAAGCATCTGCAGAGATGATAGACCCAGACGTTGCATTTGTAGTCGATTGTTCACCTGCCAATGACGTTAAAGGTAATCAACCATTATCCGGTGAACTTGGTAAAGGTACGTTAATTCGCATAAAAGACGGTACAATGATTTTAAAGCCTGCATTTAGAGACTATTTATTAAAGTTAGTAGAAGCACATGACATTGAACATCAATACTATATGTCACCAGGTGGAACAGATGGTGGAGAAATTCATAAAGCTAATATTGGTATTCCGACTGCGGTTATTGGTGTATGTGCACGATATATTCATAGTACAGACTCAGTATTTGATATAAGAGACTATTTTGCAGCTAGATCTTTACTTTCAGAAGCCATTTGTAATTTAGATAATAATCAAATAGAAACATTACAATATAAATAATCGGGTAATAACAACTATTATCTCTAAATAGTTATATATAATCATTAATTAAGGAGACATAAAAATGAAACAACTTGAATCAGAACAACAATTTGAATCTTTAAAACAAGGTGCTACAGTATTTGAATTCACTGCAGGCTGGTGTCCAGATTGTAGAGTGATAGAACCAGATTTACCGGAATTAGAAGCGAGATATCCTATGTTTGATTTCGTATCAGTAGACCGTGATAAATTTATGGATATTTGTATTGAAAATGGTATTATGGGGATTCCAAGTTTTCTAGTATATAAAAATGGAGAACTGCTTGGAAGTTATATTGGAAAAGAACGAAAATCAATTGAACAGATAGATGCATTTTTAGCTCAATACGTGTAATTTAGACTAGAGAAAAACGGGGTAATACTCGTTTTTCTCTGTTACTATGTGTTGATTTATTGTAAACTATTATAAGGTGCGAAATTAGGAGTGTTACATATGAATACCTTTCAAATGAGAGATAAATTAAAGGAACGTTTAAACCATTTAGACGTTGATTTTAAATTTAATCGTGAAGAAGAAACTTTGCGTATTTATCGAACAGATAATAACAAAGGTATCACGATTAAACTTAACGCTATAGTCGCAAAATATGAAGATAAAAAAGAAAAAATTGTAGATGAAATTGTTTATTACGTTGATGAAGCTATTGCACAAATGGCAGATAAAACCCTTGAGAGTATATCATCTAGTCAAATCATGCCTGTCATTAGAGCGACTAGCTTTGATAAAAAAACTAAACAAGGC
This sequence comes from Staphylococcus sp. SA22, assembly GCF_054165785.1. Taxonomy (NCBI): domain Bacteria; kingdom Bacillati; phylum Bacillota; class Bacilli; order Caryophanales; family Staphylococcaceae; genus Staphylococcus; species Staphylococcus sp. SA22. Next base: position 74,655 of record NZ_JBSZQY010000010.1, read on the forward strand.
GTTCCTTTTATCTATGATGAGCATACTGCAGAAACAGCAGTTTATTATGCAGTCGATTTAGGGAAATCATATCGTCTAATTGACGAAAGCATGTTGGAGGATTTGAAGTTAACTGAACAACAAATAAGAGACATGTCTCTGTTTAATGTTAGAAAATTGTCAAATTCATTTACGACTGATGAAGTAAAAGGTAATATTTTTTATTTTATTAACTCAAATGACGGGTATGATGCAAGTAGGATACTAAATACTGCATTTTTAAATGAAATTGAGGCACAATGTCAAGGCGAAATGCTCGTAGCAGTGCCACACCAAGATGTGTTAATTATTGCAGATATACGCAATAAAACAGGATATGATGTGATGGCACATTTAACAATGGAATTTTTCACTAAAGGTCTAGTTCCAATTACATCATTATCCTTTGGATATAAACAGGGTCATCTTGAACCGATATTTATTTTAGGTAAAAATAATAAACAAAAAAGAGATCCAAACGTGATTCAGCGTTTAGAAGCAAATCGTCGTAAATTTAATAAAGATAAATAGAAATAATTGGATAAGGAGTTTTGTCATAATGAATTTATTTTACAATCCTAAATATGTAGGAGATGTTGCATTTTTACAAATTGAACCAGTTGAAGGTGAATTAAACTACAATAAAAAAGGTAACGTTGTTGAAATTACTAATGAAGGTAATGTTGTAGGTTATAATATTTTTGAAATTTCAAAAGATATAACAATTGAAGAAACAGGTCATATTAAATTAACTGATGAACTTGTAAATGTATTCCAAAAGCGTATTTCAGAAGCTGGTTTTGATTATAAATTAAATGCTGATCTATCACCGAAATTTGTAGTTGGCTACGTTGAAACTAAAGACAAACATCCTGATGCAGATAAATTAAGCGTACTAAATGTAAACGTTGGAAATGACACATTACAAATTGTATGTGGCGCGCCTAACGTTGAAGCTGGACAGAAAGTTGTTGTTGCTAAAGTAGGTGCAGTGATGCCTAGCGGTATGGTAATTAAAGATGCTGAATTACGTGGTGTTGCCTCAAGCGGTATGATTTGTTCAATGAAAGAATTGAATTTACCTAATGCACCTGAAGAAAAAGGTATTATGGTATTAAATGACAGCTATGAAATTGGACAAGCATTTTTTGAATAATTAAGGAAGGTAGTGAAAATATGAGCTGGTTTGATAAATTATTCGGCGAAGATAATGATTCAAATGATGACTTGATTCATAGAAAGAAAAAAAGACGTCAAGAATCACAAAATATAGATAACGATCATGACTCATTACTGCCTCAAAATAATGATATTTATAGTCGTCCGAGGGGAAAATTCCGTTTTCCTATGAGCGTAGCTTATGAAAATGAAAATGTTGAACAATCTGCAGATACTATTTCAGATGAAAAAGAACAATACCATCGAGACTATCGCAAACAAAGCCACGATTCTCGTTCACAAAAACGACATCGCCGTAGAAGAAATCAAACAACTGAAGAACAAAATTATAGTGAACAACGTGGGAATTCTAAAATATCACAGCAAAGTATAAAATATAAAGATCATTCACATTACCATACGAATAAGCCAGGTACATATGTTTCTGCAATTAATGGTATTGAGAAGGAAACGCACAAGTCAAAAACACATAATATGTATTCTAATAATACAAATCATCGTGCTAACGATTCAACTCCAGATTATCACAAAGAAAGTTTCAAGACTTCAGAGGTACCGTCAGCTATTTTTGGCACAATGAAACCTAAAAAGTTAGAAAATGGTCGTATCCCTGTAAGTAAACCTTCAGAAAAAGTTGAGTCAGATAAACAAAAATATGATAAATATGTAGCTAAGACGCAAACGTCTCAAAATAAACAATTAGAACAAGAGAAACAAAATGATAGTGTTGTCAAACAAGGAACTGCATCTAAATCATCAGATGAAAATGTATCATCAATAACAAAATCAACGCCTAATTATTCAAAAGTTGATAATACTATCAAAATTGAAAATATTTATGCTTCACAAATTGTTGAAGAAATTAGACGTGAACGAGAACGTAAAGTGCTTCAAAAGCGTCGATTTAAAAAAGCGTTGCAACAAAAGCGTGAAGAACATAAAAACGAAGAGCAAGATGCAATACAACGTGCAATTGATGAAATGTATGCTAAACAAGCGGAACGCTATGTTGGTGATAGTTCATTAAATGATGATAGTGACTTAACAGATAATAGTACAGATGCTAGTCAGCTTCATACAAATGGCATAGAGAATGAAGCTGTATCAAATGATGAAAATAAACAACCGTCAATACAAAATGAAGACACTGATGACACTCATGTAGATGAAAGTCCATACAATTATGAGGAAGTTAGTTTGAATCAAGTATCGACAACAAAACAATTGTCAGATGATGAAGTTACGGTTTCGGATGTAACGTCTCAACGTCAATCAGCACTGCAGCATAACGTTGAAGTAAATAATCAAGATGAACTAAAAAATCAATCCAGATTAATTGCTGATTCAGAAGAAGACGGAGCAACGAATAAAGAAGAATATTCAGGAAGTCAAATCGATGATGCAGAATTTTATGAATTAAATGATACAGAAGTAGATGAGGATACTACTTCAAATAGCGAAGATAATACCAATAGAGACGCGTCTGAAATGCATGTAGACGCTCCTAAAACGCAAGAGCACGCAGTAACTGAATCTCAAGTTAATAATATCGATAAAACGGTTGATAATGAAATTGAATTAGCGCCGCGTCATAAAAAAGATGACCAAACAAACTTAAGTGTCAACTCATTGAAAACGAATGATGTGAATGATGGTCATGTTGTGGAAGATTCAAGCATGAATGAAATAGAAAAGCATAACGCAGAAATTACAGAAAATGTGCAAAACGAAGCAGCTGAAAGTGAACAAAATGTCGAAGAGAAAACTATTGAAAACGCAAATCCAAAGAAACAGACTGAAAAGGTTTCAACTTTAAGTAAAAGACCATTTAATGTTGTCATGACGCCATCTGATAAAAAGCGTATGATGGATCGTAAAAAGCATTCAAAAGTCAATGTGCCTGAATTAAAGCCTGTACAAAGTAAACAAGCTGCGAGTGAAAGCAAGACTGCGACTCAAACCACACCATCATCAAGTACTGATTCACAAGAGTCAAACACAAATGCATATAAAACAAATAATATGACATCAAACAATGTTGAGAACAATCAACTTATTGGTCATGCAGAAACAGAAAATGATTATCAAAATGCACAACAATATTCAGAGCAGAAACCTTCTGCTGATTCAACTCAAACGGAAACATTTGAAGAAAGCCAAGATGATAATCAATTGGAAAATGAGCAAGTTGATCAATCAACTCCGTCTTCAGTTTCAGAAGTAAGCGACATAACTGAAGAAAGCGAAGAAACAACACATCCAAACAATACTAGTGAACAACAAGATAATGATGATCAACAAAAAGATTTACAGCCTACATTTTCAAATCAAAATGAAGATACAGCTAATGAAAATAGACCTCAGACGAACCAACCAGATGTTGCAACAAATCAAGCTGTACAAACATCTAAGCCGATGATTCGTAAAGGCCCAAATATTAAATTGCCAAGTGTTTCATTACTAGAAGAACCACAAGTTATTGAGCCGGACGAGGACTGGATTACAGATAAAAAGAAAGAACTTAATGACGCATTATTTTACTTTAATGTACCTGCAGAAGTTCAAGATGTAACTGAAGGTCCAAGTGTTACAAGATTTGAATTATCAGTTGAAAAAGGTGTTAAAGTTTCAAGAATTACGGCATTACAAGATGACATTAAAATGGCATTGGCAGCGAAAGATATTCGTATAGAAGCGCCAATTCCAGGAACTAGTCGTGTTGGTATTGAAGTTCCGAACCAAAATCCAACGACGGTCAACTTACGTTCTATTATTGAATCTCCAAGTTTTAAAAATGCTGAATCTAAATTAACAGTTGCGATGGGGTATAGAATTAATAATGAACCATTACTTATGGATATTGCTAAAACGCCACACGCACTAATTGCAGGTGCAACTGGCTCAGGGAAATCAGTTTGTATCAATAGTATTTTGATGTCTTTACTATATAAAAATCACCCTGAGGAATTAAGATTATTACTTATTGATCCAAAAATGGTTGAATTAGCTCCTTATAATGGTTTGCCACATTTAGTTGCACCGGTAATTACAGATGTCAAAGCAGCTACACAGAGTTTAAAATGGGCTGTAGAAGAAATGGAAAGACGTTATAAGTTATTTGCACATTATCATGTACGTAATATAACAGCATTTAACAAAAAAGCACCATATGATGAAAGAATGCCAAAAATTGTCATAGTAATTGATGAATTGGCTGATTTAATGATGATGGCTCCGCAAGAAGTTGAGCAGTCTATTGCTAGAATTGCTCAAAAAGCGAGAGCATGTGGTATTCATATGTTAGTAGCTACGCAAAGACCATCTGTCAATGTAATTACAGGTTTAATTAAAGCCAACATACCAACGAGAATTGCATTTATGGTATCATCAAGTGTAGATTCGAGAACGATATTAGACAGTGGTGGAGCAGAACGCTTGTTAGGATATGGCGATATGTTATATCTTGGTAGCGGTATGAATAAACCGATTAGAGTTCAAGGTACATTTGTTTCTGATGACGAAATTGATGATGTTGTTGATTTTATCAAACAACAAAGAGAACCGGACTATCTATTTGAAGAAAAAGAATTGTTGAAAAAAACACAAACACAATCACAAGATGAATTATTTGATGATGTTTGTGCATTTATGGTTAATGAAGGACATATTTCAACATCATTAATCCAAAGACATTTCCAAATTGGCTATAATAGAGCAGCAAGAATTATCGATCAATTAGAGCAACTCGGTTATGTTTCGAGTGCTAATGGTTCAAAACCAAGGGATGTTTATGTTACGGAAGCAGATTTAAATAAAGAATAATTATGAGTAAGGAGTTTTATATAATGACACACTATCATTTTGTCGGAATTAAAGGTTCTGGCATGAGTTCATTAGCACAAATCATGCATGATTTAGGACATGAAGTTCAAGGATCGGATATTGAGAACTACGTATTTACAGAAGTTGCTCTTAGAAATAAGGGGATAAAAATATTACCATTTGATGCTAATAACATAAAAGAAGATATGGTAGTTATACAAGGTAATGCATTCGCGAGTAGCCATGAAGAAATAGTACGTGCACATCAATTGAAATTAGATGTTGTAAGTTATAATGATTTTTTAGGACAGATTATTGATCAATATACTTCTGTAGCTGTAACTGGTGCACATGGTAAAACTTCTACAACAGGTTTATTATCACATGTTATGAATGGTGATAAAAAGACTTCATTTTTAATTGGTGATGGCACAGGTATGGGATTGCCTGAAAGTGATTATTTCGCTTTTGAGGCATGTGAATATAGACGTCACTTTTTAAGTTATAAACCTGATTACGCAATTATGACAAATATTGATTTCGATCATCCTGATTATTTCAAAGATATTAATGATGTTTTTGATGCATTCCAAGAAATGGCACATAATGTTAAAAAAGGTATTATTGCTTGGGGTGATGATGAACATCTACGTAAAATTGAAGCAGATGTTCCAATTTATTACTATGGATTTAAAGATTCGGATGACATATATGCTCAAAATATTCAAATTACGGATAAAGGTACTGCTTTTGATGTGTATGTGGATGGTGAGTTTTATGATCACTTCCTGTCTCCGCAATATGGTGACCATACAGTTTTAAATGCATTAGCTGTAATTGCGATTAGTTATTTAGAGAAGCTAGATGTTACAAATATTAAAGAAGCATTAGAAACGTTTGGTGGTGTTAAACGTCGTTTCAATGAAACTACAATTGCAAATCAAGTTATCGTAGATGATTATGCACACCATCCAAGAGAAATTAGTGCTACAATTGAAACAGCACGAAAAAAATATCCACATAAAGAAGTTGTTGCAGTATTTCAACCACACACTTTCTCTAGAACACAAGCATTTTTAAATGAATTTGCAGAAAGTTTAAGTAAAGCAGATCGTGTATTCTTATGTGAAATTTTTGGATCAATTAGAGAAAATACTGGCGCATTAACGATACAAGATTTAATTGATAAAATTGAAGGTGCATCGTTAATTAATGAAGATTCTATTAATGTATTAGAACAATTTGATAATGCTGTTGTTTTATTTATGGGTGCAGGTGATATTCAAAAATTACAAAATGCATATTTAGATAAATTAGGCATGAAAAATGCGTTTTAATATGTTTATAATAGAGTAGTATGGGTATTTATTATTAATGACATTATTACATGTTAATTAGGAGGCGTTTTTAATGGATTGGATTTTACCAATTGCTGGAATTATCGCTGCGATTGCATTCTTAATTTTATGTATCGGTATCGTAGCTGTATTAAATTCTGTTAAGAAAAACTTAGATTATGTTGCAAAAACACTTGATGGTGTAGAAGGTCAAGTTCAAGGTATTACTCGTGAAACAACAGATTTACTTCATAAAGTAAACCGTTTAACTGAGGATATCCAAGGTAAAGTAGATCGTTTAAACTCAGTTGTAGATGCTGTTAAAGGTATCGGTGACTCAGTACAAACGTTAAACAGCTCTGTAGATCGTGTAACAAATTCAATTACACATAATATTTCTCAAAATGAAGATAAAATCTCACAAGTTGTTCAATGGTCAAATGTTGCAATGGAAATTGCAGACAAATGGCAAAATAGACACTACCGTCGTGGAAGTGCAAATTACAAAGCTAATAATGTAGCAACTGATGCAAATCATAGCTATACTTCTCGAGTAGATAAATAATTAATAATTAAACAAATGCACTTAAATGAGGTTGTTACTTATTTAAGTGCATTTGTTATAGGAGGATATACAAATGACGCAGCAACAAAATAATAAAAGAACATTAAAAAATAAACACACTTATCAAAATGAACCACTACCGAACCGTAAAGATTTTGTTGTTAGTTTTATAACTGGCGCGCTTGTTGGTTCAGCTTTAGGCTTGTATTTTAAAAATAAAGTTTATCAAAAAGCAGATGATTTAAAAGTCAAAGAACAAGAACTGTCGCAAAAGTTTGAAGAAAGAAAAACGCAACTTGAAGAAACGGTTGCCTATACAAAAGAACGTGTTGAAGGATTTTTAAACAAATCTAAAAATGAGCAAGCGGCATTAAAAGCACAACAAGCAGCGATAAAAGAAGAAGCAAGTGCAAATAATTTAAGCGATACATCACAAGAAGCACAAGAGATTCAAGAAGCTAAAAGAGAAGCACAAGCAGAAGCGGATAAAAGTGTGGCTGTATCAAATGAAGAGTCAAAAGCATCGGCATTGAAGGCACAACAAGCAGCGATAAAAGAAGAAGCAAGTGCAAATAATTTAAGTGATACATCACAAGAGGCACAAGAGATTCAAGAAGCTAAAAAAGAAGCACAAGCAGAAGCGGATAAAAGTGTGGCTGTATCAAATGAAGAGTCAAAAGCATCGGCATTGAAGGCATCGAAAGAAGAGTCACAAGCTGAAAGATTAGCAAACGCTGCAAAACAGAAGCAAGCTAAATTAACACCAGGTTCAAAAGAGAGTCAATTAACTGAAGCGTTATTTGCAGAAAAACCAGTTGCTAAAAATGACTTGAAAGAAATTCCTCAATTAGTTACTAAAAAGAATGATGTATCAGAGACAGTTAATACAGATAATAAAGACACTGTTAAACAAAAAGAAGCTAAATTTGAAAAGGGTGTTATTACACGTAAAGCTGATGAAAAAACAACTAATAATACAGCTGTTGACAAGAAATCAGGTAAACAATCTAAAAAAACAACACCTTCAAATAAACGAAATGCATCAAAAGCATCTACAAATAAAACTTCAGGTCAGAAAAAGCAACATAATAAGAAATCAGCACAAGGTGCTAAGAAACAAAGTAGTTCAAGTAAGTCAACTCAAAAGAATAATCAAACTAGTAATAAGAATTCAAAAACAACAAATGCTAAGTCATCCAATGCATCAAAAACGTCAAATGCTAAAGTTGAAAAAGCTAAAAGTAAAATAGAAAAACGTACATTTAATGACTAAGATTACTAAAATCGTTTAATAATCAATCATAGCAGTAAGCTATGTATTATATTTTTAAAAATTGAATTTCAAAATAAAAGGTAGGCATTCAGGTGCTTACCTTTTTTGATATCATCAGTTTATTTTGAAAGGCAACACGATCATTCCATGTATTTATGTTGTTTGTAACATCGTTAGATTACAATAGTGATAGTGCACATTTTAAGCTGAAGATGGAAAAATATTCGATAATCAAATAAACAATGAATCTTAGAAGGTACAATGACGTTCACTAATTCAAATATAGCCGCATATGTTGTTGAGTGACGTTCACTATAGATTTATATTAATATACAAAGGTTGTTAATTTTTATTAAGCGTTAGGTTGTAAGTATTAGATTTTTAGATTTATAATAGACATCAGAAACGAAAATTTTTCTTAAAAGCATAAATGTCTATTCAAAATAAGCTATAATGGTAACACAAATTAAATCAATCATCATTGGGTATTTAATATCAAAATACAATAAAAATTTTCCAACAAAAGCCAAAAAAACATAAAATGGTAGTCTCGAATCATATAATTAGAAAATTAATTATTTTCTGTCAATTTAGGGTTGAACTATACATATGATATTGTTAGAATATTTTTTAACATTATATTTTATTGCTTTAAAGTGGAATATACTTGAAATAATTCGTAGAGGTGAGTAAGGATGAGTAATAAATTAGAATCATACAGAAGTGAGATTGTCTCACTGAATCATCAAATTTTAGATTTATTATCTAAACGTGGTGAACTAGCACAAAAAATTGGGGAAGAAAAATTAAAACAAGGTACACGTATCTATGATCCACAACGCGAAAAAGAAATGCTTAACGACTTAATTGATAGCAACAAAGGACCATTTAACGATAATACAATTAAGCAATTATTTAAAGAAATTTTTAAAGCCTCTACAGATTTACAAAAATCTGAAAATGAAAAACACTTATACGTATCTCGTAAGTTGAAACCTGAGGATACGATTGTAACATTTGATAATGGGGGTATTATTGGAGATGGCAACAAATCATTTGTATTTGGACCATGCTCTGTTGAATCATTTGAACAAGTAGAAGCGGTAGCTAAAAATTTACATGCCAAAGGTGAAAAGTTTATTCGTGGCGGTGCTTTTAAACCACGTACATCGCCTTATGACTTCCAAGGCCTAGGTGTTGAAGGACTTAAAATACTTAAACAGATTAAAGATAAATATGATTTAAATGTAGTTAGTGAAATTGTAAATCCTAATGATTTTGAAGTAGCCGACGAATACTTAGATGTATTCCAAATTGGTGCACGTAATATGCAAAACTTTGAGTTATTAAAAGAAGCTGGGCGTACGAAAAAGCCTATTCTATTAAAACGTGGTTTATCTGCTACAATCGAAGAGTTTGTTTATGCAGCTGAATACATTGCTTCACAAGGTAATCAAAACATTATTTTATGTGAACGCGGAATCCGAACTTATGAAAAGGCGACACGTAACACTTTAGATATTTCAGCAGTACCAATTTTAAAACAAGGTACACATTTACCAGTCATGGTAGATGTTACGCATAGTACAGGTCGTAAAGATATCATGTTACCAACTGCGAAAGCAGCATTAGCAGTAGGTGCTGATGGAGTTATGGCTGAGGTGCATCCAGATCCATCTGTTGCACTTAGTGATGCGGGTCAACAAATGGATTTAGATGAATTCCAAGCATTTTATGATGAATTAAAGCCTTTAGCTGATTTATATAACGCTAAAAAGTTAAAATAATATTCCAAGGAAACTATAGACTACTTAACTAATATGTCATGTTGAAGTAGAATATTATCTTTGAATTGACAATTTTAAACTAGTAGCCATTCTAAGAGTATATTACTTTTAGAGTGGCTATTATTTTTTGTAAAAAAATAAAGGCTATACTACACTTAACGATTGTTATAATATTTCGACACTTGTCCAATTTCACAATTATTAAAGAATATGACTGATAGCAGTAATTAAAATTATGACTATGAATTATCTGTAAATATAATAGATTCACACATTTGTTACTGAAATGTGAACATTTTTTAACAAATGTAATTGATATTTGAAAAGGCTTTCTCAAAATATTACAATTAAAAATGAAAAAAGTTTATATAAAATTAAAATATATCGTTCGTTATCATTTAGCGTTTGTTTTTATTTCAAGCTTTTCGCTAAATTTTTCCAAACAAAAATATGTTACTGTAAATTAAAATATGGTAAACTATGAAAATGAAATGAAAACATGTTATTATAATGAATAAAACGTTTACAAGGAGGAAATTATGACAGTTACTATATATGATGTAGCAAGAGAAGCGCGTGTCTCTATGGCCACAGTGTCGCGTGTTGTTAATGGGAACCAAAATGTTAAAGCAGAAACTAAAAATAAAGTTAACGAAGTCATTAAGCGTTTGAATTATCGTCCAAATGCTGTTGCTAGAGGTTTAGCTAGTAAAAAGACAACAACAGTAGGTGTGATCATTCCAGATATATCTAATATCTATTATTCACAACTTGCTCGTGGACTTGAAGATATTGCAACAATGTATAAATACCACTCAATTATTTCAAATTCAGATAACGATTCTGAAAAGGAAAAAGAAATTTTTAATAACTTATTAAGTAAACAAGTTGATGGTATTATTTTCCTTGGTGGTACAATTACTGAAGAAATGAAAGAATTGATAAATCAATCATCTGTACCTGTAGTAGTATCAGGAACAAATGGTAAGGATGCACATATAGCATCTGTTAATATTGATTTTACTGAAGCTGCGAAAGAAATTACGGGAGAATTAATTGAAAAAGGCGCTAAATCATTTGCTTTAGTAGGTGGAGAACATTCTAAAAAAGCTCAAGAAGATGTTTTAGCAGGTTTAACTGAAGTGTTAAATAAAAATGGTCTTCAATTAGGTGATACATTGAATTGTTCTGGTGCTGAAAGTTATAAAGAAGGCGTAAAAGCTTTTGCCAAAATGAAAGGTAATCTTCCAGATGCTATATTATGTATCAGTGACGAAGAAGCTATTGGTATCATGCATAGTGCAATGGATGCTGGTATTAAAGTTCCAGAGGAATTACAAATTATTAGTTTCAATAATACACGCTTAGTTGAGATGGTTAGACCACAACTTTCTAGTGTTATTCAACCATTATATGATATCGGTGCAGTAGGGATGCGCTTATTAACAAAATATATGAACGATGAAAAGATAGAAGAACCGAATGTAGTTTTACCACACAGAATTGAATACCGAGGAACTACAAAATAAATTCACAAAATTAGGCATTCATCTAACGACTCGACTTATACGGGTGTTGGAAGAATGCCTTTTATTTATCTTTTAAAATCGTTGCAGATTAGGTGACTTATTGACGAGTAGATTCGTACCAACTCGCTATATGTAAAGCTAATTTTTTATTTTTTTCACTAATTTCTTTTGTGCGGGGAACATAGGTATAATCATTTAAACGATCTTCCCATCTTTTAGGTAATAATTCAGATGAATAATGTTTCCATTTATTAATCCATTCTAACGGTAAATAACCACTTTGAATTGGTTGATCAATTAAACTTAAGAATACATGACTCCATGCACGTGGTACGACTCTCCAAATATTGTAGCCTCCGCCACCAAACATAATTACCTTTCCATTCGTATAAGTATCAGCTAAATATTTTACAAAATATGGAATTTCATATAATGAATGTAACGTACAATTTAGATGAGTTAGTGGATCACGATAATGTATATCGACACCATTTACGCTTAGAATAATATCAGGTTTAAAACTCTTTACGACAGGCTCAACTGTTAATTTAAAACACTCCAAAAATGATGCATCTTCTGTATACGGTTCAAGTGGGACATTTACAGTGTGCCCATAGCCGATATCTTCACCGCGCTCAGTATAGTGACCAGAGCCTGGGAAAAGAAATTTTCCGGTTTCATGGATAGAATAAGTAGTAACATGGTTATCGGCATAGAAACTCCATTGTGTACCATCTCCATGATGTGCATCGGTATCTATGATTAAAACGCGTTGATTGTATTCTTTAGCTAAGTATTGTGCGGTAATTGCAATATCATTGTATATACAAAAACCACTTGCTCGACCAGGTTGAGCGTGATGCAAACCACCACCTAAGTGACAACCATTTAATACTTTGCCTGACATAATAAGATCTGCTAAAGTTAAAGCGCCTCCAACAATTGTGGCACTATGGCGATGCATATGCTTAAATTGACCATTCTCTTCATCATTTAATCCATATTTCTTAGCCTCATCTTCACTGATAATGCCATGTGAAGCATGCTTAATAGCTTCGACGTAATCATATTTATGAATTAACATTAATTCGTCATCTGTTGCAATTCTAGGTTGTACTATTTGTTCTGGAGACAATAAATTTGCATTCAAAAGTAGCTCTGTTGTTAATTTTAAACGCATTTGATTGAAGGGATGTTGGTCATGAAATCGATATTGTAATAACTTATCTGAATAAACATATGCAGTTTTTGATGAATGTTGTTGCATATAATCCCTCCGATATTCCAAAAATTAAAAGAAAAACCGATTCATATATCGAATATCATCAAACGCTTGTTGCTGTTCTAATGTAATATTTTTGCCAATTCTTGCCATTAAACAATTAGCTGGATGACTTGTTATTTCTGGATCATCTGTAGCGAATATTTCAAGTCCACCAGTTGCCATTAATCGCTGCATTAATTTTTTATAGTCAAATACATCTAACTTTGAATTTTTTAAATCCCAATGCCAGTAATATTCTGTAGTTATAACGATATAATCCTCGAATTCTGGTGGAGAAAGGCTAAGTTGTATTAGCTTTTCTGCAAGTTGTAATTGCCTAAAATTGATGCTGACTTCAATTGCCCCCAATTCGATTAAATATGGAAGGTTACCTGTAGACCAGCGCTCAATTTCATCAGGATAGTGGAAAGTGACATACCCCACAATGAGTTGATCTTGGCGAGCAACATAAATTCTACCTTCTGGTAATGTTGTAATTTCTAACAAAGCTTCATACTGATCTTCAGCATCTCTAAATGCGGTTAAATGCGCATCGAAAGTAAGCGCTTTCAAATCTTCGTATGTTAAAGGACCTTCAATAACAAATTGCTTGTCATGAATGTAATAATCTTCGGATTGATACGTCTTTAAATGATTCATATTTTCAACTCCTCAATCGACGTCGTGATTGTATTAAATTCATTATATAGAAAATTTACAATAATTAATACTAGAAAAAGGATAAAAGTAAAAATTTTGAATAATTAGAAATGTTATGTATAATATTGAGAAAGAAAGCGTTTTCACATAACAAAGGGGGAGTTTCAAATGAAAGTCGAAGTTTATAAAGGAGCGCAAGGCAAACATAACCTTAAAGATTATGAAGAAACATATAATACTTTTGATTGGAAAGACGTAGAACAAGCATTTTCTTGGAGTGAAACTGGAAAAATGAACATGGCATATGAATGTATAGATCGCCATGTAGATCAAGGATCAGGGGATAAAATAGCGTTAAATTACAAAGATGAGCACAGAAAAGAATCGTATACTTATAAAGATATGCAACGGTTATCTAATAAAGCAGCGAATGTTTTGTCTGAACATGCAGAAGTTGACAAAGGTGACAGAGTATTTATATTTATGTCTCGTACACCTGAACTATATTTTGCGTTGTTAGGTGTTTTAAAAATTGGTGCAATTGTTGGGCCGTTATTTGAAGCATTTATGGAAAAGGCGGTTGCGGATAGATTAGAGAACAGTGAAGCTAAAGTGTTAATTACTAATAAGGCATTGTTACCTCGAGTACCTGTAGATAAATTACCGAACTTGAAAAAAATTGTTGTCGTAGATGAGGATGTAGAAGACAATTACATAGACTTCATTAGTTTGATGGAAACTGCTAGCGATGAATTTGACATTGAATGGTTAAAGTCAGATGATGGTTTGATTTTACATTATACATCAGGTTCTACTGGGCAACCTAAAGGTGTATTGCATGTTCAACAAGCAATGTTAGTGCACTATATTTCTGGAAAATATGTATTAGATTTACAAGAAGATGATGTTTATTGGTGTACAGCAGATCCAGGTTGGGTTACAGGAACATCTTATGGTATTTTTGCACCATGGTTAAATGGCGCTACAAATTGTATAGCTGGTGGTCGCTTTTCACCAGAACACTGGTATAGTATGATTGAAGATTTTAAAGTGACGATTTGGTATACGGCACCAACAGCTTTAAGAATGTTAATGAGTGCTGGTGACGATATTGTTGAGAAATATGACTTGTCATCGTTACGTTCGATTCTATCAGTAGGTGAGCCCTTAAATCCTGAAGTTATAAAATGGGCGAAAAAAGTATACGGTTTAACGGTGTTAGATACTTGGTGGATGACAGAAACAGGTGGACATATGATTGTTAATTATCCAACGATGGACGTCAAGCTTGGCTCAATGGGCAAACCATTACCTGGTATTCAAGCTGCAATTATCGATGATGCAGGTAATGAATTACCACCAAATCGAATGGGCAACCTTGCTATAAAAAAAGGCTGGCCATCAATGATGTATCGTATCTGGAAGAATCCAGAAAAATATAAGTCATATTTTATTGGAGACTGGTATGTATCTGGTGATTCGGCATATAAAGATGAAGATGGTTACTTCTGGTTCCAAGGACGTGTTGATGATGTAATTATGACAGCTGGTGAACGAGTTGGACCATTTGAGGTTGAGTCTAAATTGGTTGAACACGAAGCAGTTGCCGAAGCAGGAATTATTGGTAAACCTGATCCGGTTCGCGGTGAAATAATTAAGGCGTTTGTTGCACTGAGAAAAGGATATGAACCAACAGACGAATTAAAAGAAGAAATTCGTTTATTTGTTAAAGAAGGTTTGTCGGCACATGCAGCACCACGTGAAATCGAATTTAAAGATAAATTACCTAAAACACGCTCAGGTAAAATTATGAGACGTGTATTAAAAGCTTGGGAATTAAATTTAGATGCAGGGGATTTAAGTACAATGGAATAATGACATGAATGTTTTTGAAGATTTCTTTCTAAGAATAAAGGGAGACAACATATTTCATGTTAATGTTTAAATATTAGTTTACTTTATGATAAGCAATATAAAGAGCTGTTAACTTGTGTCATATTATTTCGTAGAAAGCATTTGAAAATGATGACATAACAATAATGGCATATCTTTATATTGCTTTTTATTTTTAATATGACCTTTGGAATATGACTATTTTAAATAATAGAAAAATATAGTTATCAATAGTATCAAGCGCTAAAAGTTGTATAATACAAAACTTTAATAAGTGAATTTATTGCAAAAATGAAAGCGCTAACCCGATTTAGTCGACAAGTTTTTAACAGTTCGTTATTATATGAATGTAAGTAAAAATTTCTTAGCTACAACTTACATATTTAAAATGCATAAAATAAACAAAAAGGGGCGAAAAAAGTTGACTCATTTATCAGATTTAGATATTGCGAATCAATCAACACTACAACCAATTAAGGATATTGCTGCATCGGTAGGCATTTCAGAGGATGCATTAGAACCTTATGGTCATTACAAAGCTAAAATCGACATTAATAAAATTACGCCAAGAGATAGCAAAGGGAAAGTTGTTTTAGTAACTGCAATGAGTCCAACACCAGCAGGTGAGGGCAAATCAACAGTTACTGTTGGTTTAGCTGACGCATTTCATGAGTTGAAGAAGAACGTTATGGTAGCGTTACGTGAACCTGCCTTAGGACCAACTTTCGGTATTAAAGGTGGCGCAACTGGTGGTGGTTATGCGCAAGTCTTACCTATGGAAGATATCAACTTACATTTTAATGGGGATTTCCATGCGATTACAACTGCTAATAATGCATTGTCTGCGTTTATAGATAATCATATTCACCAAGGTAATGAATTAGGAATCGATCAAAGACGTATTGAATGGAAACGTGTATTAGATATGAATGATCGTGCACTTAGACATGTAAACGTTGGGTTAGGTGGACCTACAAATGGTGTACCACGTGAAGATGGCTTTAATATTACAGTAGCGTCTGAAATTATGGCGATTTTATGTTTAAGTAGAAGTATTAAAGACTTAAAAGATAAAATTAGTCGTATTACTATTGGTTACACTAGAGATCGCAAGCCAGTTACAGTTGCAGATTTAAAAGTGCAAGGTGCACTTGCAATGATTTTAAAAGATGCAATTAAACCAAACTTAGTACAATCAATTGAAGGGACACCAGCATTAGTTCATGGTGGACCATTTGCGAATATCGCACACGGTTGTAACTCAATTTTAGCAACTGAAACAGCACGTGATTTAGCTGATATCGTTGTAACGGAAGCTGGATTTGGTTCAGACTTAGGCGCTGAAAAATTCATGGACATTAAGGCACGTGAAGCTGGATTCGACCCAGCAGCAGTTGTAGTTGTAGCAACGATTCGTGCATTAAAAATGCATGGTGGTGTAGCAAAAGATAATTTAAAAGAAGAAAATGTAGAAGCAGTAAAAGCAGGAATTGTTAATTTAGAGCGTCATGTTAATAATATTAAAAAATTCGGTGTAGAACCGGTTGTTGCAATTAATGCATTTATACATGATACCGATGCAGAAGTAGAATATGTAAAATCTTGGGCTAAAGAAAATAACGTACGAATTGCCTTAACTGAAGTTTGGGAAAAAGGTGGTAAAGGTGGCGTTGACTTAGCAAATGAAGTATTAGAAGTCATTGATCAACCTAATTCATTTAAACCTTTATATGAATTAGAATTACCATTAGAGCAAAAGATTGAAAAGATTGTGACTGAAATCTATGGCGGTTCAAAAGTAACGTTTAGCAGTAAAGCGCAAAAACAATTAAAACAATTTAAAGAAAATGGTTGGGATAATTACCCAGTATGCATGGCGAAAACACAATATTCATTCTCAGATGATCAAACGTTGTTAGGTGCACCATCAGGATTTGAAATTACAATTCGTGAATTAGAAGCGAAAACAGGTGCAGGATTTATCGTAGCATTGACAGGTGCAATCATGACTATGCCTGGTTTACCTAAAAAACCAGCAGCATTAAACATGGATGTTACTGATGATGGTCATGCAATTGGGCTATTCTAATACATCATGGCAATTGTTTAATAAAGTTAAGTAATTAGTTTAATAGACCGGACTGTTGGAGATGCATTATTTCAGCAGTTCGGTTTTTTTGCTGTGCTAAAAATAGATTCAATTTGGCGAATCTAACGGCAATGTTTGAAGGTGGTTAATAAATGTATTTGAAGATAAAAAGTGTGCTTGAAGAATAGGGAAGCGATGCAATGGATATTCATATTAAAAATTTTTAATAAAATAGGTTGCAATATTTAATTGGGATGCGCTACAATTAACACTAATAATTGATATTGATAATTATTATCAATTAAATACAATCTTATAGGAGTTGTTAACAACATGAACAAACATCACCCAAAATTAAGGTCTTTCTATTCTATTAGAAAATCAACTCTAGGCGTTGCATCGGTCATTGTCAGTACACTATTTTTAATTACTTCTCAACATCAAGCACAAGCAGCAGAAAATACAAATACTTCAGATAAAATCTCGGAAAATCAAAATAATAATGCAACTACAACTCAGCCACCAAAGGATACAAATCAAACACAACCTGCTACGCAACCAGCAAACACTGCGAAAACCTATCCTGTAGCGGATGAATCACTTAAAGATGCAATTAAAGATCCTGCATTAGAAAATAAAGAACATGATATAGGTCCAAGAGAACAAGTCAATTTCCAATTATTAGATAAAAACAATGAAACGCAATACTATCACTTTTTCAGCATCAAAGATCCAGCAGATGTGTATTACACTAAAAAGAAAGCAGAAGTTGAATTAGACATCAATACTGCTTCAACATGGAAGAAGTTTGAAGTATATGAAAACAATCAAAAACTGCCAGTGAGACTTGTATCATATAGTCCTGTACCAGAAGACCATGCCTATATTCGATTCCCAGTTTCAGATGGCACACAAGAATTGAAAATTGTTTCTTCAACTCAAATTGATGATGGAGCTGAAACAAATTATGATTATACTAAATTAGTATTTGCTAAACCTATTTATAACGATTCTTCACTTGTAAAATCAGATACAAATGATGCAGTAGCAACGAATGATCAATCAAGTTCAGACGCAAGTAATCAAACAAACACGAATATATCTAATCAAAATACATCAACGACGAACAATACTAGTGATCAACCGCAGACAACGACCAATATGAGTCAACCTGCACAACCAAAATCGTCAGCGAATGCAGATCAAGCGTCAAGCCAACCAGCTCATGAAACAAATTCTAATGGTAATACTAACGATAAAACGAATGAGTCAAGTAATCAGTCGGATGTTAATCAACAGTATCCACCAGCAGATGAATCACTACAAGATGCAATTAAAAACCCGGCTATCATCGATAAAGAACATACAGCTGATAATTGGCGACCAATTGATTTTCAAATGAAAAATGATAAAGGTGAAAGACAGTTCTATCATTATGCTAGTACTGTTGAACCAGCAACTGTCATTTTTACAAAAACAGGACCAATAATTGAATTAGGTTTAAAGACAGCTTCAACATGGAAGAAATTTGAAGTTTATGAAGGTGACAAAAAGTTACCAGTCGAATTAGTATCATATGATTCTGATAAAGATTATGCCTATATTCGTTTCCCAGTATCTAATGGTACGAGAGAAGTTAAAATTGTGTCATCTATTGAATATGGTGAGAACATCCATGAAGACTATGATTATACGCTAATGGTCTTTGCACAGCCTATTACTAATAACCCAGACGACTATGTGGATGAGGAAACATACAATTTACAAAAATTATTAGCTCCGTATCACAAAGCTAAAACGTTAGAAAGACAAGTTTATGAATTAGAAAAATTACAAGAGAAATTGCCAGAAAAATATAAGGCGGAATATAAAAAGAAATTAGATCAAACTAGAGTAGAGTTAGCTGATCAAGTTAAATCAGCAGTGACGGAATTTGAAAATGTTACACCTACAAATGATCAATTAACAGATTTACAAGAAGCGCATTTTGTTGTTTTTGAAAGTGAAGAAAATAGTGAGTCAGTCATGGATGGATTTGTTGAACATCCATTCTATACAGCAACTTTAAATGGTCAAAAATATGTAGTGATGAAAACAAAGGATGACAGTTACTGGAAAGATTTAATTGTAGAAGGTAAACGTGTCACTACTGTTTCTAAAGATCCTAAAAATAATTCTAGAACGCTGATTTTCCCATATATGCCTGACAAAGCAGTTTACAATGCGATTGTTAAAGTCGTTGTGGCAAACATTGGTTATGAAGGTCAATATCATGTCAGAATTATAAATCAGGATATCAAGACAAAAGATGAGGACACATCACAAAATAACACAAGTGAACCGCTAAATGTACAAACAGGACAAGAAGATAAGGTTTCTGATACAGATATAGCTGAAAATAGCAGCACTGCAACAAATCCAAAAGATGCGTCTGATAAAGCAGATGTGATAGAACCAGAGTCTGACATGGTTAAAGATGCTGATAATAATATTGACAAAGACGTGCAACATGATGTTGATCATTTATCCGATATGTCGGATAATAATCACTTCGATAAGTATGATCTTAAAGAAATGGATACTCAAATTGCTAAAGACACTGATAAGGGTGTTGATAATAGCGTTGGAATGTCATCTAATGTCGATACTGATAAAGACTCTAATAAAAATAAAGACAAAGTCATACAGATGGATCATATTGCCGATAAAAATAAAGTTAATAATAATACTGGAACTGAAACAAACATTGATACAATGCAATATCATCCTATCAGTACTATCAAAGTTACTGACAAAAAAACAACTGAACATCTGCCGAGTGATATTCATAAAACTGTAGACAAAACAGTGAAAGCAAAAGAAAAGGCTGGCACACCATCGAAAGAAAACAAACTTAGTCAATCTAAAATGCTACCAAAAACTGGAGAAACAACTTCAAGTCAATCATGGTGGGGCTTATATGCGTTATTAGGTATGTTAGCTTTATTCATTCCGAAATTCAAAAAAAATCTAAATAATTAACTGGATATAGCATATGTATGATTAACTTTGTAGACAATGTGAAAGCAATTAAATTATAAACTATTGATTGGTTTAATGGCTTTCCTTTAGAGTATTTAAAATAAAGAACAGCAGTGAGAAATTTTCTAATTGAAAATAATCTTACTGCTGTTTTTAATATTTGGATGCATTGTTGTGGTTACTTTAAAAAGTGAGCATCAATTAACGCTTTTTTCGATTTAACAAATGTGATTTAATATCATATTTTAATGCGTCGTTGTATTCTTTTTCAGTGATTTGATCTTCGATTAACATACGCTTTAATACATAATGTTGTCTTTGGATACTATATTTCAAATCTTTATCTGATTTTAACGTTCCATCTTTTTCGTAGGGTGTATAGCCATATGGGCTTTGCAACAAACCGATAAGGTATGCAGATTGTGCAATTGATAAATCTTTTGGTGGAATACCAAACAAACTATATGAAGCGGATGCAATTCCGGAAATATTAGCGCCATTATAATCTCTACCGAAGGGAACTATATTTAAATATGTATATATAATTTCATCTTTTGAGAGTAGGTGTTCTAATCTAATTGCTAGGCGAAGTTCATTTGCTTTTCTACTATATGTTTTTTCGTTGGTAAGAACTTGATTTTTAACAAGTTGTTGTGTAATTGTGCTACCACCTGAACTTTGATCAGTATTAAAAATATCTTGTATCATTGCTCTTAAAATTGCCTTTGGTAAGATGCCATCATGTTTATAAAATAAAGTGTCTTCAGATGACGTTAATGCTTTAATGACATTTGGACTTGATGTTTTAGGGCCTATAATGAGTGAGTTTTGAGAATGGTTATACTCATATAATAAATTTTTGTTATTATGATCTAATAATTCATCGCCAGGTATTTGTCGAACTTTTTTTATTAAAGCATCATCTGATAATGAGTCGGATGTTTTAGTTAAATGATGAAAATATAAAGACATCGCAATCACAGCGATAGCAACGATGGCAATGAAAATCATAAATATAAAAACAATGACATGTTTGATAGCTTTATATATCTTTTCAAAATGATATATACGATGATTCAATTGATGATTGTTGTCTTGATTCGTCATCTTTAACCTCCTAAATTACGTATAGTATACCATATTTAAGCAATTTGACTTTTATTTTAACGTTAATTATAATTAGAGAAAATGCATAAAGAATAGGATAAAAGGACAAGTAATATTATTTGAAATCATCAGAGAGCTAGTGGTCGCTGTGAACTAGTGTTTTTAATAATATGAATACACCTTTATAACTAACATGTCCTACGTTTATTAATGAACGTATCATTAATAGAGTGAACATTATCTTATGATTATGTTTAAGTTTGGTGGTAACGTGCAATCGCGCCCTTACATATTTGTTGTAAGGGTTTTTTTACGTTCAAAAACCTTTAAAGTATTTTAACAAGTATTCAATAAATAATTATAAATAGGAGGAAATAATAATGACGAATGTATTAATTGAAGATTTAAAATGGAGAGGTCTTATTTATCAACAAACTGATGAACAAGGTATTGAAGATTTATTAAATAAAGAACAAGTGACGTTATACTGCGGTGCTGATCCAACGGCAGATAGCTTACACATTGGTCACTTACTACCATTCTTAACATTAAGACGTTTTCAAGAACATGGACATCGTCCTATCGTTTTAATTGGCGGTGGTACAGGTATGATTGGTGATCCATCAGGTAAATCAGAAGAACGTGTGCTACAAACAGAAGAACAAGTAGATAAAAATATCGAAGGTATTAGTAAGCAAATGCATAATATTTTTGAATTTGGAACAGACCATGGTGCAGTGCTTGTTAATAATAGAGACTGGTTAGGACAAATTTCATTAATTAGCTTTTTACGTGACTATGGTAAACACGTCGGCGTTAATTACATGTTAGGTAAAGATTCAATCCAAAGTCGTTTAGAACATGGTATTTCATATACAGAATTCACATACACGATTTTACAAGCTATTGATTTCGGTCATTTGAATAGAGAATTGAATTGTAAGATTCAAGTAGGTGGATCAGATCAATGGGGTAATATCACAAGTGGTATTGAATTAATGCGCCGTATGTATGGTCAAACAGAGGCATACGGTTTAACTATTCCGCTTGTAACTAAATCAGATGGTAAGAAATTTGGTAAATCTGAGTCAGGTGCTGTTTGGTTAGATGCTGAAAAAACAAGTCCTTATGAATTTTATCAATTCTGGATTAATCAATCAGACGAAGATGTAATTAAATTCTTAAAATACTTTACTTTCTTAGGAAAAGAAGAAATTGATCGCTTAGAACAATCTAAAAATGAAGCACCGCATTTACGTGAAGCTCAAAAAACATTAGCTGAAGAAGTAACTAAATTTATTCATGGTGAAGATGCATTAAAAGATGCAATCCGTATTTCACAAGCATTATTTAGTGGTGATTTAAAATCATTATCAGCGAAAGAATTAAAAGATGGATTTAAAGATGTGCCTCAAGTGACATTATCAAATGACACAACAAATATCGTTGAAGTCCTTATTGAAACAGGCATTTCTCCTTCTAAACGACAAGCACGTGAAGATGTTAACAATGGTGCGATTTATATTAATGGTGAGAGACAACAAGATGTTAATTATGCTTTAGCACCAGAAGATAAAATTGATGGCGAATTTACGATTATTCGTCGCGGTAAGAAAAAATACTTCATGGTTAACTATCAATAAATATAATTGCATAGCTCAATAAATTAGAGCCTACTCATTACATTCTTAGGAATGAATATGAGTAGGCTCTTAATGTACTTTTCTGTCTGTAAATTATCTAAAGAAATCTCTATCGCCTTGGCCAGGTGATTGACGTTCTGATCGGCTTTGACGTTTTGGTTGTTCTTTTTGTTGTTTTAATTTCACTTTAACTTCTTTTGTTTTACCATCACGGATAACGGTAACAGTGACTGATTCACCAGGTTTTTTATTTTCATATAAATAGCTTCTTAAATCAACATCATCTTTAATTTTCTTGCCATCAATTTCTGTAATAATATCACCTTTTTTAAGATCAATATCACTATCAGCTTTTGCGACATAAATACCGTCTTCGCTATCAGTATGAAGTTGCTCGCGCTCTTCTTCAGGAATATCTTTCAAATTAATTAAACCAATACCAATCGAAGGGCGGTCAATTTTACCATGTTTTACAAGTTGTTCAATTGTTACTTTAACTTCATTACTTGGAATGGCAAACCCGATACCTTCAACTTGTGTCGCAGCAATTTTCATTGAGTTAATACCAACTAAATTACCATTAATATCTACTAATGCGCCACCTGAGTTACCTGGGTTAATAGCAGCATCTGTTTGAAGAACGCTGACTTTTGTATTGCCACCAGTTGTCTCAGCGTCAATAGTACGTTCACTTGCTGAAATGATACCAGATGTTACAGAGTTAGCAAATTGTAATCCTAATGGGTTACCCATTGCGAATACGCTATCACCAGTTTGTACTTTTGAAGAGTTGGCAAATTGAATCGCTTTAATACCTTTTGTATTTTCAATTTTAAGTACAGCAATATCAGTTACTGCATCTTTACCAACTAATTTCGCTTTAACTTGTTTTTTATTATGTAATTGGACTCTAATTTCATTTGCGCCATCAATAACATGATTGTTTGTAACGATATAAGCTGAATTGTTGTTTATTTGATAGATGACACCTGAACCTACTCCGGCTTCAGATGGTTTAGATGATTTGCCTTTTAATAAGTCGTCTACACTTGATGCTTTTTGCATGTTAATAACTCCAACAATTGTAGGGGAGACAGATTTTATCATTTCATGAACGGTACCGAATTTCTTGCTTTGACCGTCTAATTGATTGCCACCTTTATTATTTGTTGTCTGGACAGTTGAACCATCTTTATTTAAAATTGTACTATTTAATACTTTGCCTATACCAAGTACTAGAAGTGCACCAATGATTCCAGCAATCAATGCAACGATGACTGTTTTAAACCATGGAAATTTAGGTCTTCTGTATCTAGGTGTTTGGCTATGGTTTGTTGTAGAATGATCTGTATGATTAAAATCTGACATACTTAACCTCCATTATATGATTTATATATGCTTTAATTATGTCTTTTTTTTATAATTATTGCTAGTAATACACTATACAACTTTAGATGTATTTTCAGACTATCTTGTTCTAGTAAAAATATAGTGATAAAATCTAGTTGTTATAAACAAATAAGTTAAGTAGGTGGCACAATGTATTCAGTGATTAGTAAGATTTTGAATTTCATTTTAGTTAAAATGTCAAAATCATTATACGTAATCGGTAAAGATAATATTCCTAAGGATAGTAAATATGTCGTAACTTGTACACATGAAAGTTATAACGAAGTCATTATGCTAGGTATGGCATTATATCCTAATCAAATTCATTATATGGCTAAAAAAGAATTATTCAAAAATAAATGGATTGGTAAATTTTTAACGTCTTTAAATGCATTTCCTGTAGATCGTGAAAATCCAGGACCTAGTACTTTAAAACGTCCAATCAATTTGTTGAAAGATAATAAGACAGTTGGTATCTTCCCAACAGGTTCTCGCACATCGCAAGAAGGTGCACCTTTGAAACGTGGTGCTTCAACAATTGCCATGTTAAGTAAGTCACCAATATTACCTGTTGCTTATGTTGGTCCTACTAAGATTCACGGTCTTTTAACAGGACAAGCATACATAAATATTGGTAAACCAATCGATATTAACGATTTACCTAAAGATTTAAAACGAAACGAGCGTATCGATTATATTACAAAAGAGATTGAAACACGAACAGCAAAGTTACAACAAGAATTGCATGAAATTGTAAAAAGTTTATAAAATAACTTGAGGTAGAAATATAGCTGGTTAGTAAGCCTAGGTGACTATAACGGAGTATCGAAGTAGTTATTCTAGTTACATTAGTAATCTTTATATTTCTACCTTATTTTAAGAAGGATGACATTCAATGTATAAATTTTTCCAAAATTTAGGGCGTTCGTTAATGTTACCAGTTGCCATTTTACCGGCTGCAGCAATTATTGCCGGAATTGGTAATACGTTAAATGCACTTCATGCGGCGCCGAAAATCGCAATGTTCTTTACTACGGTAGGTACTACGATTTTAGAGCAATTAGGTATTTTATTTGCAATTGGTGTAGCTATAGGAATGGCAAAGAAAAATGATGGTGCAGTCGCGCTTGCAGCTGCGTTAGGATATTTTTTAGTTACAGTTGTATTATCACCAATGAAATTAGCGCCTTTATTAGGAATGAAAGCTTCGGAAATAAATTCAGCTTTTGAAAAGATGAATAATGGCAATGTCTTTGTTGGTATTGTAATAGGTTTAATAGCAGCTTATGCATACAATAAGTTTAGTGAAACAGAATTACCATTAGCATTATCATTTTTTAGTGGTAAACGTCTAGTTCCAATTATGACTGCATTTTACTGTACATTTTTAGTTGTCATTTTGTTATTCTTATGGCCACTACTTTATTCATGGATTGTAAAATTTGGTGAATCTATAGTTGGTTTAGGATCATTTGGTGCTTTCGTATATGGTGTTGCCAACAGATTATTAATTCCTACAGGATTACATCATGCACTGAATAGTGTGTTCTGGTTTGATACGATTGGTATTAATGATATTGGTAAATTCCAAAGTGGCAAAGATGCTATAAAAGGTATTACAGGACGCTATCAAGCGGGATTCTTCCCAATCATGATGTTCGGTATTCCAGCGGCTGCGTTAGCAATGTATCATACAGCTAAAACTACTCAGAAAAAGCAAGTTTACGGTTGGTTCCTAGCGAGTTCAGTTGCAGCATTTTTCGTTGGTGTTACAGAGCCGATTGAGTTTGCATTTATGTTTGTTGCGCCAATCTTATATGTTGTTCATGCGTTATTAACAGGATTATCTTTATTTATCGCAGCTACATTCCATTGGACAGCTGGATTTTCATTTAGTGCAGGTTTGATAGATTATGTGTTATCACTAATTAATCCGGTATCAAATCATCCATTGATGTTGCTTGTTCAAGGTGTTGTATTCTTCATCTTATACTATGTGATTTTCCGTGTAGTAATCCAAGTATTTAACTTAAATACGATTGGTAGAGGTGAAAATGAATTAGTTGATCCAACAGTTGTAAAAGATAATATTGCTCCTGGTGAAAATGATATTAAACAAAGTAAATATCATAATCATGCTATACAAATATTAGAAGGTTTAGGTGGTCAAGAGAATATTGTTAATTTAACTAATTGTGCAACAAGGTTGCGTCTAGAGTTAAAAGACACATCTATTATTGATCAACAGAAGATTAAAAACGCCGGTGCAGTTGGTGTTACTGTTAATGGTAAACATTCAACTCAAGTTATTGTCGGTACACACGTACAGCAGATTGCTGATGAAATTGAAAAACATTTATAAAATTTAAATAGCTAAAGCGCAAATCTAACTTCAATAGGGTTTGCGCTTTTTTTAGTCAAATAGTAGAATGATTTATATCTGAATTTTCAGAAATGGAGTGGGGATTGTGAAGAAAATTTTATTTGATGTTGATGGCGTTTTTTTAAGTGAAGAACGTTGTTTCGATGTCTCTGCATTAACGGTATATGAATTATTAATGGATAAGTGTTATTTAGGTCTTCATTCACATATAGATTGGGAAACTTTGACTGATAACGATATACAAGACATTAGGAATCGAATTTTTCAAAAAGATAAGATTTTAAACAAATTAAAATCGCTAGGGCTGAATTCAAATTGGGATATGTTATTTATCGTTTTTAGTATTCATTTAATTGATATTTTGAAAAAGTTATCACATGATGAAATTGAGGCATTCATGTATCAAGATGAGCCTGTCAAATTGAAGTTGCAAAATATAAGCACAAACTTAGCAGACCGTTTTAATTTAAATGAACAACTACCTTTACAATTTTTGGATAATGTAAAAGTTGGTAAAAATAATATTTATGCTGCTTTGGAAGAGTTTGCAATAACAGAGTTACATGTTTCGGATGCTACTTTATTTAGTTTGAAGGGTGCATTATGGACGTTAGCGCAAGAAGTTTATCAAGAATGGTATCTAGGATCGAAGTTGTATGAAGAGGTTGAAAAGAAAATAGCACGAACTACTTTTAAGACAGGTTATATTTATCAAGAAATTATTTTGAGACCGGTAGATGAAGTTAAGGTACTTCTGAATGATTTAAAAGGTGCTGGTTTCGAATTAGGTATTGCAACAGGTCGTCCTTATACTGAGACTGTTGTGCCATTTGAAAATTTAGGATTGTTACCATATTTTGAAGCTGATTTTATTGCAACAGCAAGTGATGTTTTAGAAGCAGAGAATATGTATCCGCAAGCACGACCATTAGGAAAGCCGAATCCTTTTAGTTATATCGCAGCTTTATATGGTAATAAACGCGATAAATATGAATCTTATATCAATAAGCAAAATAACATTGTAAATAAAGATGACGTATTTATAGTAGGCGATTCGTTAGCTGACTTATTAAGTGCTCAAAAAATAGGTGCAACGTTTATTGGAACATTAACAGGTTTAAAAGGTAAGGATGCTGCAAGTGAGTTAGAAGCGCATCATGCCGACTATGTTATTAATCATTTAGGTGAACTTAGAGGTGTACTAGATAATTTGTAATTTGATTGTTGTTTGACAGCATAACTTGAAGTGAATAATTGAACCAAAGGTTTCATATTGAGTTACAATGAAATTAATAATGAAAAAATGCCAAGAAGCAACAGGCTGGGACATAAATCCCTAAAAAAACAGCAGTAAGATAATTTTCAATTAGAAAATATCTTACTGCTGTTCTCTATTTATACAATACTTCGTATTGAATGGCTTCGCTTTCCTAGGGTGCCGTCTCAGCCTCGGTCTTCGACTGGCACTGCTCCCTCAGGAGTCTCGCCATTAATACTACGTATTAACATGTAATTTTACTTTGAAATACTTTAAAAAATAAGACACTTTGCCCAACTTGCACATAAATGTAAAATTCAATAAAATGAATTTTCTGTGTTGGGTCCCTTCGTATAATTTA
>NZ_JBSZQY010000011.1:0-43248 GCF_054165785.1 Staphylococcus sp. SA22
TGCCCTTTTAGGGCTGGCCAGTAAGGAAGGCTTATAGCCGCAGAACAAACCACCCGTTCACACGGGTGGTTTTGATTTGGCAAAAATAATTCTAGATTCGTATATAAAATAAATTTGACAGCATTTTAAACAGCAAATAAAAGACGCCAATTAAATTTATGACAAATGTATCCAAAATTTAATAAGTGTGCTTATATGCCCTTTAAATTTAAAATTTTAATAGTCAATAACAAGTTGAATACAAAAGTTAAACGCCGTTAAATAGCGTTAAAAAATTGAAAAAGACAGTATTGCCAAAAAATAAGAATTAATTATTTATATGTAAACGGTTTCTACCTCTATTTTAAATGAAATTTGTGACAAAAAAAGGTATAATATATTAATGACATACAAAGAAATGGAGTGATTATTTTGGTTCAAGAAGTTGTAGTAGAAGGAGACATTAATTTAGGTCAATTTCTAAAAACAGAAGGGATTATTGAATCTGGTGGTCAAGCAAAATGGTTCTTGCAAGACGTTGAAGTATTAATTAATGGAGTGCGTGAAACACGTCGCGGTAAAAAGTTAGAACATCAAGATCGTATAGATATCCCAGAATTACCTGAAGATGCTGGTTCTTTCTTAATCATTCATCAAGGTGAACAATGAAGTTAAATACACTCCAATTAGAAAATTATCGTAACTATGATGAGGTTACGTTGAAATGTCATCCTGACGTGAATATCCTCATTGGAGAAAATGCACAAGGAAAGACAAATTTACTTGAATCAATTTATACCTTAGCTTTAGCAAAAAGTCATAGAACGAGTAATGATAAGGAACTCATACGTTTTAATGCTGATTATGCTAAAATAGAAGGTGAGCTTAGTTATAGACACGGCACGATGCCATTAACAATGTTTATAACTAAAAAAGGTAAACAAGTCAAAGTGAATCACTTAGAGCAAAGTCGACTAACCCAATATATTGGACACCTCAATGTGGTTCTATTTGCGCCAGAAGATTTGAATATTGTAAAAGGCTCTCCTCAAATAAGACGACGCTTTATAGATATGGAGTTGGGCCAAATTTCTGCTGTTTACTTAAATGATTTAGCTCAATACCAACGTATTTTAAAGCAAAAGAATAATTACTTAAAGCAGTTACAATTAGGCCAAAAAAAGGACTTAACAATGTTGGAAGTATTAAATCAGCAGTTTGCTGAATATGCAATGAAAGTAACTGATAAACGTGCACATTTTATTCAAGAGCTAGAGTCGTTAGCTAAACCGATTCATGCTGGTATCACAAATGATAAAGAAGCGTTGTCGCTGAATTATTTACCTAGTCTTAAATTTGATTATACTCAAAATGAAGCGGCACGACTTGAAGATATTATGTCTATTCTTAGCGATAATATGCAAAGAGAAAAAGAACGAGGCATTAGCTTATTCGGACCACATCGAGATGATATAAGTTTTGATGTGAATGGCATGGATGCTCAAACATATGGTTCTCAAGGACAGCAACGTACAACGGCTTTGTCCATTAAATTAGCTGAAATTGAGTTAATGAATATCGAAGTTGGGGAATATCCCATCTTATTATTAGACGATGTACTCAGTGAATTAGATGATTCGCGTCAAACGCATTTATTAAGTACGATTCAGCATAAAGTACAAACATTTGTCACTACGACATCTGTAGATGGTATTGATCATGAAATCATGAATAACGCTAAATTATATCGTATTAATCAAGGTGAAATTATAAAGTAACAGAAAGCGATGGTGACTGCATTGTCAGATGTAAACAACACGGATAATTATGGTGCTGGGCAAATACAAGTATTAGAAGGTTTAGAAGCAGTACGTAAAAGACCAGGTATGTATATAGGATCGACTTCAGAGAGAGGTTTGCACCATTTAGTGTGGGAAATTGTCGATAATAGTATCGATGAAGCATTAGCTGGTTATGCAAATCAAATTGAAGTTGTTATTGAAAAAGATAACTGGATTAAAGTAACGGATAACGGACGTGGTATCCCAGTTGATATTCAAGAAAAAATGGGACGTCCAGCTGTCGAAGTTATTTTAACTGTTTTACATGCTGGTGGTAAATTTGGCGGTGGCGGATACAAAGTATCTGGTGGTTTACATGGTGTTGGTTCATCAGTTGTAAACGCATTGTCACAAGACTTAGAAGTATATGTACACAGAAATGAGACTATATATCATCAAGCATATAAAAAAGGTGTACCTCAATTTGACTTAAAAGAAGTTGGCACAACTGATAAGACAGGTACTGTCATTCGTTTTAAAGCAGATGGAGAAATCTTCACAGAGACAACTGTATACAACTATGAAACATTACAGCAACGTATTAGAGAGCTTGCTTTCTTAAACAAAGGAATTCAAATCACATTAAGAGATGAACGTGATGAAGAAAACGTTAGAGAAGACTCCTATCACTATGAGGGCGGTATTAAATCTTATGTTGAGTTATTGAACGAAAATAAAGAACCTATTCATGATGAGCCAATTTATATTCATCAATCTAAAGATGATATTGAAGTAGAAATTGCGATTCAATATAACTCAGGATATGCCACAAATCTTTTAACTTACGCAAATAACATTCATACGTACGAAGGTGGTACGCATGAAGACGGATTCAAACGTGCATTAACGCGTGTCTTAAATAGTTATGGTTTAAGTAGCAAGATTATGAAAGAAGAAAAAGATAGACTTTCTGGTGAAGATACACGTGAAGGTATGACAGCAATTATATCTATCAAACATGGTGATCCTCAATTCGAAGGTCAAACGAAGACAAAATTAGGTAATTCTGAAGTGCGTCAAGTTGTAGATAAATTATTCTCAGAGCACTTTGAACGATTTTTATATGAAAATCCACAAGTCGCACGTACAGTGGTTGAAAAAGGTATTATGGCGGCACGTGCACGTGTTGCTGCGAAAAAAGCGCGTGAAGTAACACGTCGTAAATCAGCGTTAGATGTAGCAAGTCTACCAGGTAAATTAGCCGATTGCTCTAGTAAAAGTCCTGAAGAATGTGAGATATTCTTAGTCGAAGGGGACTCTGCCGGGGGGTCTACAAAATCTGGTCGTGACTCTAGAACACAGGCGATTTTACCATTACGAGGTAAGATATTAAATGTTGAAAAAGCACGATTAGATAGAATTTTGAATAACAATGAAATTCGTCAAATGATCACAGCATTTGGTACAGGAATCGGTGGCGACTTTGATCTAGCGAAAGCAAGATATCACAAAATCGTCATTATGACTGATGCCGATGTGGATGGAGCGCATATTAGAACATTGTTATTAACATTCTTCTATCGATTTATGAGACCGTTAATTGAAGCAGGCTATGTGTATATTGCACAGCCACCGTTGTATAAACTGACACAAGGTAAACAAAAGTATTATGTATACAATGATAGGGAACTTGATAAACTTAAATCTGAATTGAATCCAACACCAAAATGGTCTATTGCACGATACAAAGGTCTTGGAGAAATGAATGCAGATCAATTATGGGAAACAACAATGAACCCTGAGCACCGCGCTCTTTTACAAGTAAAACTTGAAGATGCGATTGAAGCGGACCAAACATTTGAAATGTTAATGGGTGACGTTGTAGAAAACCGTAGACAATTTATAGAAGATAATGCAGTTTATGCAAACTTAGACTTCTAAGCGCTGTGAACTGAACTTTTGAAGGAGGAACTCTTGATGGCTGAATTACCTCAATCAAGAATAAATGAACGAAATATTACCAGTGAAATGCGTGAATCATTTTTAGATTATGCGATGAGTGTTATCGTTGCTCGTGCATTGCCAGATGTTCGTGACGGTTTAAAACCAGTACATCGTCGTATACTATATGGATTAAATGAACAAGGTATGACACCGGATAAATCATATAAAAAATCAGCACGTATCGTTGGTGACGTAATGGGTAAATATCACCCTCATGGTGACTCATCTATTTATGAAGCAATGGTACGTATGGCTCAAGATTTCAGTTATCGTTATCCGCTTGTTGATGGCCAAGGTAACTTTGGTTCAATGGATGGAGATGGCGCAGCAGCAATGCGTTATACTGAAGCGCGTATGACTAAAATCACACTTGAACTGTTACGTGATATTAATAAAGATACAATAGATTTTATCGATAACTATGATGGTAATGAAAGAGAGCCGTCAGTCTTACCTGCTCGATTCCCTAACTTATTAGCCAATGGTGCATCAGGTATCGCGGTAGGTATGGCAACGAATATTCCACCACATAACTTAACAGAATTAATCAATGGTGTACTTAGCTTAAGTAAGAACCCTGATATTTCAATTGCTGAGTTAATGGAAGATATTGAAGGTCCTGATTTCCCAACTGCTGGACTTATTTTAGGTAAGAGTGGTATTAGACGTGCATATGAAACAGGTCGTGGTTCAATTCAAATGCGTTCTCGTGCAGTTATTGAAGAACGTGGAGGCGGACGTCAACGTATTGTTGTCACTGAAATTCCTTTCCAAGTGAATAAGGCTCGTATGATTGAAAAAATTGCAGAGCTCGTTCGTGACAAGAAAATTGACGGTATCACTGATTTACGTGATGAAACAAGTTTACGTACTGGTGTGCGTGTCGTTATTGATGTGCGTAAGGATGCAAATGCTAGTGTCATTTTAAATAACTTATACAAACAAACACCTCTTCAAACATCATTTGGTGTGAATATGATTGCACTTGTAAACGGTAGACCGAAGCTTATTAATTTAAAAGAAGCGTTGGTACATTATTTAGAGCATCAAAAGACAGTTGTTAGAAGACGTACGCAATATAACTTACGTAAAGCTAAAGATCGTGCCCACATTTTAGAAGGATTACGTATCGCACTTGACCATATCGATGAAATTATTTCAACGATTCGTGAGTCAGATACAGATAAAGTTGCAATGGAAAGCTTGCAACAACGCTTCAAACTTTCTGAAAAACAAGCTCAAGCTATTTTAGACATGCGTTTAAGACGTCTAACAGGTTTAGAGAGAGACAAAATTGAAGCTGAATATAATGAGTTATTAAATTATATTAGTGAATTAGAAGCAATCTTAGCTGATGAAGAAGTGTTATTACAGTTAGTTAGAGATGAATTGACTGAAATTAGAGATCGTTTCGGTGATGAGCGTCGTACAGAAATTCCATTAGGTGGATTTGAAGACTTAGAGGACGAAGACTTAATTCCAGAAGAACAAATAGTAATTACTTTGAGCCATAATAACTACATTAAACGTTTGCCGGTATCTACATATCGTGCTCAAAACCGTGGTGGTCGTGGTGTTCAAGGTATGAATACATTGGAAGAAGATTTTGTCAGTCAATTGGTAACTTTAAGTACACATGACCATGTATTGTTCTTTACTAACAAAGGTCGTGTATACAAACTAAAAGGTTATGAAGTGCCTGAGTTATCAAGACAGTCTAAAGGTATTCCTGTAGTGAATGCTATTGAACTTGAAAATGATGAAGTCATTAGTACAATGATTGCTGTTAAAGACCTTGAAAGTGAAGACAACTTCTTAGTGTTTGCAACTAAACGTGGTGTCGTTAAACGTTCAGCATTAAGTAACTTCTCAAGAATAAATAGAAATGGTAAGATTGCGATTTCGTTCAGAGAAGATGATGAGTTAATTGCAGTTCGTTTAACAAGTGGTCAAGAAGATATCTTGATTGGTACATCACATGCATCATTAATTCGATTCCCTGAATCAACATTACGTCCTTTAGGCCGTACAGCAACGGGTGTGAAAGGTATTACACTTCGTGAAGGTGACGAAGTTGTAGGGCTTGATGTAGCTCATGCAAACAGTGTTGATGAAGTATTAGTAGTTACTGAAAATGGTTATGGTAAACGTACGCCAGTTAATGACTATCGTTTATCAAATCGTGGTGGTAAAGGTATTAAAACAGCTACGATTACTGAGCGTAATGGTAATGTTGTATGTATCACTACAGTAACTGGTGAAGAAGATTTAATGATTGTTACTAATGCCGGTGTCATTATTCGACTAGATGTTGCAGATATTTCTCAAAATGGTCGTGCAGCACAAGGTGTTCGCTTAATTCGCTTAGGCGATGATCAATTTGTTTCAACGGTTGCTAAAGTAAAAGAAGATGCAGATGAAGTAAATGAAGATGAACAATCTACTGTATCTGAAGATGGTACTGAACAACAACGTGAAGCGGTTGTAAATGATGAAACACCAGGAAATGCAATTCATACTGAAGTGATTGATTCAGAAGAAAATGATGAAGATGGACGTATTGAAGTAAGACAAGATTTCATGGATCGTGTTGAAGAAGATATACAACAATCATCAGATGAAGATGAAGAATAATAAAAAAATAAGACTTCCCTATATGTAGGGGAGTCTTATTTTTATGCTAGAAAGTAATGCTGTACTATATTCAATGATTAGTAATGATTAACTTTCTAATTGTTTCATTGCGTAAGGTATTTCATTGATAAGTCTTGATGGTGGCACCACATACATATCTTTTGCAAGATTTTCGCCAATAAAACTATGTGTATATGTGGCACTCATAACCGCTTCTTTTAAGTTATCAAATTGACCAACAAAACTTGTAATCATACCAGCAAGTGTATCGCCCATACCACCAGTCGCCATTGCTGGGCTACCGATTGTTAATTTAAAGTCTTCATCTTTAAAGAAAATTTCAGTACCATGTTTTTTAAGTACAACAGTTGCGCCTAAACGATCAACTGCTTCACGATTACGCTCATATGTCTGTTCCTCAATAGGAATACCACTTAATCGCTCCCATTCTTTGAGATGCGGAGTAAAAATCACGCGACATGTAGGTAATTGCGGTTTCAGTTTACTAAATATTGTAATCGCATCGCCGTCTACGATTAAATTTTGATGCGGTTGTATATTTTGTAGTAGGAATGTAATGGCATTATTTCCTTTGAAATCAACGCCAAGACCTGGACCAATTAGTATACTGTCAGTCATTTCAATCATTTTCGTCAACATTTTCGTATCATTAATATCAATAACCATCGCTTCTGGGCAACGAGAATGTAATGCTGAATGATTTGTTGGATGTGTAGCTACAGTGATTAAACCACTACCGCTAAATACACATGCACGAGCCGCTAACATAATGGCACCACCTAAGTTAGCAGATCCACCAATTAATAAAATTTTGCCATAATCACCTTTATGTGAATCTTCTTTACGCTTAGGAATGTTAATAGAATTTAACGTTTCCATAGTGATATAACCTCCCATGTAAAAGCCTTTTCCGAATTTATTCAATTTTAAAAATATATAGTAACTTTTAACAAAATGTATTATAAATTTCTGAATTCATTATTATTTGTCGTTAAATACAATAGAAAATACTATACCTGTATATGCAATTCGTCAATAGATAAATTATTAAATATGCTTACAACAATCTTAATATCCTTTAACGCACTACAATAGTGCTCTGATAATAGGTTATAAATGTACGTAAAAGCATTGTTTCAATAAAAATGAAAACGTATACTTCAAGAAGGATGGGTTACTTAATATAAACAAGGGGGTAACATATATGACTTTATATTTAGATGGTGAAACACTAACTATTGAGGATATTAAATCATTTTTACAACAACAATCAAAGATTGAAATTATTGATGATGCGTTAGAACGTGTCAAAAAAAGTAGAGCGGTAGTTGAACGTATTATTGAAAATGAGGAAACGGTTTATGGTATCACTACAGGTTTTGGGTTATTTAGTGATGTACGTATAGACCCGACGCAATATAATGAATTACAAGTGAATCTGATACGCTCACATGCCTGTGGGCTAGGTGAGCCATTTTCAAAAGAAGTAGCATTAGTCATGATGATTTTACGATTGAATACATTATTAAAAGGTCATTCAGGTGCCACTTTAGAATTAGTGAGACAATTACAATTTTTTATAAATGAACGTATTATACCGATAATCCCACAACAAGGCTCTCTCGGTGCATCAGGAGATTTAGCACCATTATCACACTTAGCATTAGCATTAATTGGTGAAGGGAAAGTATTGTACAGAGGAGAAGAAAAGGATAGTGACGATGTATTAAGAGAATTAAATAGACAACCTTTGAACCTTCAGGCTAAAGAAGGTTTAGCATTGATTAATGGTACGCAAGCTATGACAGCTCAAGGTGTCATTAGTTATATAGAAGCAGAAGATTTAGGTTACCAATCTGAATGGATTGCTGCATTAACGCATCAGTCTCTTAATGGCATTATAGATGCATATCGACATGATGTGCACGCTGTTCGTAATTTTCAAGAACAGATTAATGTGGCAGCGCGTATGCGTGATTGGTTAGAAGGATCAACATTAACGACGCGACAAGCAGAAATACGTGTACAAGATGCATATACGTTGCGTTGTATACCACAAATCCATGGCGCGAGTTTTCAAGTATTCAATTATGTTAAACAGCAATTAGAATTTGAAATGAATGCGGCTAATGATAATCCACTTATATTTGAGGAAGCAAATGAAACGTTTGTTATTTCAGGTGGTAACTTCCATGGACAACCTATTGCTTTTGCATTAGATCATCTTAAATTAGGTGTAAGTGAATTAGCAAACGTATCGGAACGTCGTCTAGAGCGACTAGTAAATCCTCAATTAAATGGTGATTTACCAGCATTTCTTAGTCCAGAGCCAGGATTGCAAAGTGGCGCGATGATTATGCAATATGCTGCTGCAAGTCTCGTTTCTGAAAATAAAACTTTAGCGCATCCAGCGAGTGTTGATTCTATCACTTCATCTGCGAACCAAGAAGATCACGTATCTATGGGAACTACAGCTGCTAGACATGGTTATCAAATTATTGAAAATACAAGACGTGTGTTGGCAATCGAATGTGTTATTGCATTACAAGCAGCAGAGTTGAAAGGTGTTGAAGGATTATCACCAAAAACACGTCGCAAGTATGATGAGTTTCGAAGTATCGTGCCATCCATTACACATGACCGTCAATTTCATAAAGATATTGAAGCGGTTGCACAGTATTTAAAGCAATCAATTTATCAAACGACTGCATGTCACTAAATCGACATGAGTGATGTTTGAAATCGTTACTTGAAAAAGCAAATATAGTTTGCTATATTAAAAATAACTTAATAAGACATTGTTCGTAGGACAAGTAATATATAGTGTTCGATATCAGAGAGCTTGTGGTTAGTGTGAACAAGAATCAACATATATATGAATCTACCTACTTATTTAAAAGAACAATCGGTGATAACCGTTATTTTAGTGAAGTGCAATTTAGGTTTAGCGTATCTTTATAACTTAAATTGTTAAATAGGGTGGCAACGCGTAGACCACGTCCCTTGTAGGGATGTGGTCTTTTTTTATTTTCTAAAAAATAAAGACGTATGTCATTCCATAATAAATGATAATTATTTGGGAAAGGATGAAGGTTAATGTTAGACATTAGATTATTCAGAAATGAGCCTGACACAGTTAAGAGCAAAATTGAATTACGCGGAGATGATCCAAAAGTTGTAGATGAAATTTTAGAATTGGATGAGCAACGACGTAAATTAATTAGTGCAACAGAAGAAATGAAAGCACGTCGTAATAAAGTAAGCGAAGAAATCGCATTAAAAAAACGTAATAAAGAAAATGCTGATGATGTGATTGCTGAAATGCGCACATTAGGTGACGATATTAAAGAAAAAGATAGTCAATTAAATGAAATTGATAATAAAATGACAGGTATCCTTTGTCGTATTCCAAATTTAATAAGTGATGATGTACCTCAAGGTGAATCTGATGAAGATAACGTTGAAGTTAAAAAGTGGGGTACACCACGTGAGTTTTCATTTGAACCAAAAGCACATTGGGATATTGTAGAAGAATTGAAAATGGCTGATTTTGATCGTGCAGCAAAAGTTTCAGGTGCGCGTTTTGTATATTTAACAAATGAAGGTGCGCAATTAGAGCGTGCTTTAATGAACTATATGATTACAAAACATACAACACAACATGGTTATACAGAAATGATGGTACCACAGCTTGTGAACGCAGATACAATGTATGGTACAGGTCAATTACCTAAATTTGAAGAAGATTTATTTAAAGTAGAAAAAGAAGGATTATATACAATTCCAACTGCTGAAGTACCATTAACGAATTTCTATCGTAATGAAATTATTCAACCAGGTGTACTTCCTGAAAAATTCACTGGTCAATCTGCATGTTTCCGTAGTGAAGCAGGATCAGCAGGTAGAGATACAAGAGGATTAATTCGTTTACATCAATTCGATAAAGTGGAAATGGTACGTTTTGAACAACCTGAAGATTCATGGAATGCTTTAGAAGAAATGACAACAAACGCAGAAGCAATTCTAGAAGAGTTAGGTTTACCATACCGTCGTGTTATTTTATGTACAGGTGATATTGGATTTAGTGCAAGCAAAACATATGATTTAGAAGTTTGGTTACCAAGCTACAATGATTATAAAGAAATTAGTTCATGCTCAAACTGTACGGATTTCCAAGCGCGTCGTGCTAACATCCGCTTCAAGCGTGACAAAGCAGCTAAACCAGAATTAGCACATACATTAAATGGTAGTGGTTTAGCAGTTGGACGTACATTTGCTGCTATTGTTGAAAATTACCAAAATGAAGATGGAACAGTAACAATTCCAGAAGCATTAGTACCATTTATGGGTGGTAAAACACAAATTTCAAAACCAGTTAAATAAAGGCTTTAGCTACAAGCTTTAAAAAGTATATATCTACGTATACTTAAAGCAAGGGCAAGATACTTTAAATAATATTTTAAAAAGTGGTGACGAAGCTGTCGCCACTTTTTTTGTGCTGTAAAAGTATAATAGTGAGCCAATACACATAACAACAATAAATTAAGTTTGTGGTTCAATGGGGTGAACGCATTTCATTATAGCAACAATACGGGATAATTATGATGAACTAAAACAATCTAAAGCGTAACAAAATTGAGCAAAAATATTATAGGAAATTAAGCGATAAATAACTGATTTCGTTGATGTAGTATGAGTAATATCGATGCAGTAGGGTAGGGGGGATGATGATTATAAGGGATCGGGACATGAATCAATATCCCAGACTCATCATTAGATATAAAAAATTATAAAATTAGTACTTAAAAACAACTACAAATCCGTAGAAAATATAGAGGTAGTCTTAAATAAAAAATTGAAAATTCTCAAAACTAAAAAGTTGAGACGGAAGTATTTCAAGACATCGGTATGTATAACCTCAGACAAACCGATGTCTAATGTTGTTGCTTAGGGTATAGAACTGTATTAGACTAGGTATATTATTTTTTCGTAATTATATAAATATAAAGTGGCAAAGGAGGTAGTTGAGATGACAACACATTTAAGTTTTAGACAAGGCGTGCAAGAGTGTATCCCTACATTATTAGGTTATGCCGGTGTTGGTATTTCATTTGGTATTGTGGCTTCGTCTCAAAACTTTAGTATTTTAGAAATTATCTTGTTATGTCTTGTTATATATGCCGGTGCTGCGCAATTTATTATGTGCGCATTGTTTATAGCAGGTACACCGATATCAGCGATTGTACTAACTGTATTTATCGTAAATTCAAGAATGTTCCTTTTAAGTATGTCGCTTGCACCAAACTTCAAGACATATGGGTTTTGGAACCGTGTTGGATTAGGTTCATTAGTAACTGACGAAACGTTTGGTGTCGCCATTACACCTTATTTAAAAGGAGAAGCTATCAATGATCGCTGGATGCATGGTCTTAATATTACAGCATATTTATTTTGGGCAATTTCATGTGTAGCTGGGGCTTTATTTGGCGAATATATCTCAAATCCGCAAATGTTAGGATTAGACTTTGCTATCACAGCTATGTTTATCTTTTTGGCCATTGCGCAATTTGAATCAATTACTAAATCGCGATTAAGAATTTACATAGTACTCATTATTGCCGTCATAGTAATGATGTTATCGCTAAGTATGTTTATGCCTTCATATCTAGCAATATTAATTGCAGCCACAATTTCAGCAGCGTTAGGAGTGATGATGGAACGATGATAACTCATATGAACATGTTAATACTTATTTTATTGTGTGGTATCGTAACGCTATTAATTCGAATTATACCTTTTATCATGATTTCAAAAGTGCAATTGCCTGATGTCGTGGTTCGATGGCTATCATTTATTCCGATCACACTATTTACGGCACTTGTCATTGACAGCATTATTCAGCAGACGCCTCATGGTGAGGGGTATACATTAAACATCCCTTACATTATCGCGCTCATTCCGACGGTTATTTTATCTTTAATCACGCGTAGTTTAACTATTACAATTATTAGTGGGATTGTTATCATGGCAGCATTACGATTTTTCTTTTAAAAATAACTGAAAATCATTGAACAGATATTTAAACTTAGGTAAACTGTTAGTAATCAGAAAATTCTGATATACAAATCGTCTATGTTAAGATTGGGAATCGTGTATACGTAAGCGATTTGGCTAACGCATGACAATGATAACAACATTTTAAATGATAAAAGTAATTCATCACTGAATCTCAACTAACACATAACAATTTCATATTTCTTATTGTGAGAAGTTGAGGGACTTGGCCCTGTGATACTTCAGCAACCGACTTTATAGCACGGTGCTAAAACCAACGAGTTACTCGAATGATAAGTATAAAGACTTCTTACTTTTCAATAGGGTGAGAAGTTTTTTTGTTTAAGGAGGAAAGAACAATGACAAATTACACAGTAGATACTTTAAATCTAGGGAAATTTATTACAGAATCTGGGGAAGTCATAGATAACTTGCGTTTGAGATATGAGTATGTCGGTTATCATGGACAACCATTAGTTGTAGTTTGTCATGCATTAACTGGCAATCATTTAACATATGGAACAGATGATTATCCGGGGTGGTGGC
Organism: Staphylococcus sp. SA22; assembly: GCF_054165785.1. Classification (NCBI taxonomy): domain Bacteria; kingdom Bacillati; phylum Bacillota; class Bacilli; order Caryophanales; family Staphylococcaceae; genus Staphylococcus; species Staphylococcus sp. SA22. The sequence continues at coordinate 13,020 of NZ_JBSZQY010000011.1, forward strand.
GAGAAATTATTGATGGGGGATATATTCCCATTCACGATTATCAATTTTTAACATTTGATGTTATTGGTAGTCCTTTCGGTTCAAGTTCACCTTTAAACGACCCTCATTTTCCTAAAAAATTAACATTAAGAGATATTGTTAGAGCGAATGAACGAGGTATACAAGCGCTTGGTTATGACAAAATTAATATTTTAATAGGGGGAAGTCTTGGAGGTATGCAAGCAATGGAACTACTTTACAATCAACAGTTTGAAGTAGATAAAGCCATTATCCTTGCTGCAACAAGCCGAACATCATCTTATAGTAGAGCTTTCAATGAAATTGCGCGTCAGGCCATTCATCTTGGTGGTAAGGAAGGACTAAGTATTGCACGCCAATTAGGTTTTTTGACATATCGATCATCAAAAAGTTATGATGAACGTTTCACGCCGGATGAAGTAGTCGCATACCAACAACATCAAGGTAATAAATTTAAAGAACATTTTGATTTGAATTGTTATCTGACACTGCTAGATGTATTGGATAGTCACAACATTGACCGAGGTCGCACAGATGTAACGCATGTTTTTAAAAATTTAGAAACGAAAGTCTTAACGATGGGATTCATAGATGATTTGCTATATCCGGACGATCAAGTTCGTACTTTAGGTGAACGTTTTAAATATCATCGTCATTTCTTTGTACCTGATAACGTTGGTCATGACGGATTCTTATTAAACTTTAATACATGGGCACCTAACTTATATCATTTTTTGAATTTAAAGCATTTTAAGCGCAAGTAATAATGTATATATTTTCAAAGAATGAAGCCACTAAATCACAGTTATCATATTCAAAAACATCTAGAGTACATGAAAGTGGAAATGAATTGTAAATCTAAATCAAGCTTGATTGCTATGTAGTGGGATTAAATAATCATGTTGAAAATGAAAGCACACAAAAGCGATTCAAATGAGTATGTTAATTACTTATAAAACATGAAAGTTATTATTCAATTAAATGAAATAGAAGCATACAATCTATAAATTGTTAATTTCCATTAAAGAGGTTAAAATAATAGCTATAGTTAAAAATATGGGAGTGGCTTATGTGTTTTCAAAAATACAACCTAAAGCAACAATAATTGCAACGATTGCGTTGGTATTTGTCGCTTTAGCTTTATATCTAGTGCCTGGTTTAGGACTAATATTTGCATTATTTGCAACCATACCAGGTATCGTTTTATGGAATAAATCAATACAATCTTTCGGGATTAGTGCACTTATTACAGTAATTATAACAACTGTTTTAGGTAATACTTTCGTTTTAAGTGCTATCATATTAGTCTTAATTGCAAGTTTAATTATTGGTCAATTGCTTAAAGAAAAAACGTCTAAAGAAAGAATATTGTACGTAACAACAGTAGCGATGAGCTTAATTTCATTAATCGCTTTTATGTTACTACAAACATTTGTAAGAATTCCACCATCAGCGAGCATAGTAAAACCTTTCAAGCAAACATTACATGAAGCGATTACGATGAGCGGTGCCGATGCGAATATGACCCAAATATTAGAAGAAGGGTTTAGACAAGCGACCGTTCAATTACCAGGTTTCATCATTATCATTACATTTTTAATCGTCTTAATTAACTTAATCGTTACATTTCCGATTTTACGAAAATTTAAAATCGCTACACCTGTATTTAAGCCACTTTTCGCGTGGCAAATGAGCGGTATTTTGTTATGGATATACATTATTGTTATCATATGTTTATTATTTACAGGTCAACCGAGTGTGTTCCAGAGCATTCTTTTAAACTTCCAACTTGTGTTATCATTAGTGATGTATATTCAAGGTTTAAGTGTTATTCATTTCTTTGGTAAAGCGAAAGGTTTGCCGAATGCAGTAACGATTTTACTATTGATTATCGGTACAATACTGACACCTACGACGCATATTGTAGGACTACTTGGTGTTATCGATTTAAGTTTGAATTTGAAGCGAATCATGAAAAATAATTCTAAAAAGTGAATAGAGGTGGAATAATGAATCGGCAGTCCACTAAGAAAGCTTTACTAATACCATTTGTCATCATGATCATCACAGCAATTGTTTTAATGGGTGTATGGTTTATCTTTAATAGTCTTATAGCACTAATTGCATCTATCGTTCTTGTCGTGATGATTATTGTTAGCATCGTTTTATTCAGACAAGCTTTAATGAAAATGGATAGTTATGTAGATGGTTTGAGTGCTCAAATTTCAACAACAAATAATAAAGCAATCAAACATTTACCAATTGGTATCATTGTTTTAGATGAAAATGATCACATCGAATGGGTTAACCAATTTATGACAGATCATATGGAAGCAAATGTCATTTCTGAATCTGTAAATGAAGTATTTCCAAACATTTTAAAGCAATTAGATAGAGTGAAATCCGTTGAAATAGAATATAATCAGTATCATTTCCAAGTACGTTATTCTGAGAATGATCACTGCCTCTATTTCTTTGATATAACTGAACAAGTACAAACAAATGAACTATATGAAAATTCTAAACCAATCATTGCGACATTATTTTTAGATAACTACGATGAGATTACTCAAAATATGAATGATACGCAGCGTTCGGAAATCAATTCAATGGTAACGCGTGTCATTAGTCGATGGGCGACTGAATATAATATATTCTTTAAAAGGTATAGTTCCGATCAATTCGTAGCCTATTTAAATCAAAAAATATTAGCTGACTTAGAAGAATCTAAATTTGATATCTTGAGTCAATTACGTGAAAAAAGTGTTGGTTATCGTGCCCAATTAACATTAAGTATCGGTGTTGGTGAAGGCACTGAAAATTTAATCGATTTAGGTGAATTATCACAATCAGGCCTAGACTTAGCATTAGGACGTGGTGGTGACCAAGTTGCAATTAAAAGTATTAATGGTAATGTGCGTTTCTATGGCGGTAAGACTGACCCGATGGAGAAACGTACTCGTGTAAGAGCACGTGTGATCTCACATGCGTTAAAAGATATCCTTGCAGAGGGTGACAAAGTCATTATCATGGGGCATAAACGTCCTGACTTAGATGCAATTGGTGCAGCAATCGGTGTGTCTAGATTTGCAATGATGAATAATTTAGAAGCATACATCGTATTAAATGAAACTGACATTGATCCAACATTACGACGCGTGATGAACGAAATTGATAAAAAGCCAGAGTTAAGAGAGCGATTTATTACATCAGATGATGCTTGGGATATGATGACATCTAAGACAACCGTAGTGATTGTTGATACGCATAAACCGGAACTGGTTTTAGATGAAAATGTCTTAAATAAAGCAAACCGTAAAGTTGTTATCGATCATCATAGACGTGGTGAAAGCTTCATCTCTAATCCATTGTTGGTATATATGGAACCATATGCAAGTTCGACAGCTGAATTGGTAACAGAGTTACTGGAATATCAACCAACAGAACAACGTTTAACACGTCTTGAATCAACAGTGATGTATGCAGGTATTATTGTAGATACAAGAAACTTTACATTACGAACAGGATCAAGAACATTCGATGCAGCGAGTTATCTACGTGCACATGGTGCAGATACGATTTTAACGCAACATTTCTTAAAAGATGATGTGGATACTTATATTAATCGATCTGAATTAATTCGAACTGTAAAAGTCGAAGATAATGGCATAGCAATTGCGCATGGTTCAGAAGATAAAATTTATCATCCAGTAACAGTTGCACAAGCAGCAGATGAACTGTTAAGTTTAGAAGGTATTGAAGCATCATATGTTGTTGCGAGACGTGAAGATAATCTGATTGGTATATCTGCGCGTTCACTCGGTTCAGTAAATGTCCAGTTAACAATGGAAGCACTTGGTGGCGGTGGACATTTAACCAATGCTGCAACACAACTTAAAGGTGTGACAGTCGAAGAGGCGATAGCACAATTACAACAAGCAATTACAGAACAATTAAGTAGGAGTGAAGATGCATGAAAGTAATTTTTACACAAGATGTTAAAGGTAAAGGTAAAAAAGGTGAAGTTAAAGAAGTACCAGTAGGTTATGCAAATAACTTCTTATTGAAAAAGAATTATGCTGTAGAAGCAACACCAGGTAACCTTAAACAATTAGAGTTACAGAAAAAACGTGCAAAACAAGAACGCCAACAAGAAATTGAAGATGCTAAAGCATTAAAAGAAACTTTATCAAACATTGAAGTTGAAGTATCAGCAAAAACTGGTGAAGGTGGTAAATTGTTTGGATCAGTAAGTACAAAACAAATTGCCGAAGCACTAAAAGCACAACATGATATTAAAATTGATAAACGTAAAATGGATTTACCAAATGGAATTCATTCCCTAGGATATACGAATGTACCTGTTAAATTAGATAAAGAAGTTGAAGGTACAATTCGCGTACACACAGTTGAACAATAAAGTTGGATTGAAATAAGAGGTGTAACCATTCATGGATAGAATGTATGAGCAAAATCAAATGCCGCATAACAATGAAGCTGAACAGTCTGTCTTAGGTTCAATTATTATAGATCCAGAATTGATTAATACTACTCAGGAAGTGTTGCTTCCTGAGTCATTTTATAGGGGTGCCCATCAACATATTTTCCGTGCAATGATGCACTTAAATGAAGATAATAAAGAAATTGATGTTGTAACATTGATGGATCAATTATCGACGGAAGGTACGTTGAATGAAGCGGGTGGCCCGCAATATCTTGCAGAGTTATCTACAAATGTACCAACGACGCGAAATGTTCAGTATTATACTGATATCGTTTCTAAGCATGCATTAAAACGTAGATTGATTCAAACTGCAGATAGTATTGCCAATGATGGATATAATGATGAACTTGAACTAGATGCGATTTTAAGTGATGCAGAACGTCGAATTTTAGAGCTATCATCTTCTCGTGAAAGCGATGGCTTTAAAGACATTCGAGACGTCTTAGGACAAGTATATGAAACAGCTGAAGAGCTTGATCAAAATAGTGGTCAAACACCAGGTATTCCTACAGGATATCGAGATTTAGACCAAATGACAGCAGGGTTCAACCGAAATGATTTAATTATCCTTGCAGCGCGTCCATCTGTAGGTAAGACTGCGTTCGCACTTAATATTGCACAAAAAGTTGCAACGCATGAAGATATGTATACAGTTGGTATTTTCTCACTAGAGATGGGTGCTGATCAGTTAGCCACACGTATGATTTGTAGTTCTGGTAATGTTGACTCAAACCGCTTAAGAACCGGTACTATGACTGAGGAAGATTGGAGTCGTTTTACTATAGCGGTAGGTAAATTATCACGTACGAAGATTTTTATTGATGATACACCGGGCATTCGAATTAATGATCTACGTTCTAAATGTCGTCGATTAAAGCAAGAACATGGCTTAGACATGATTGTGATTGACTACTTACAGTTGATTCAAGGTAGTGGTTCACGTGCGTCCGATAACAGACAACAGGAAGTTTCTGAAATCTCTCGTACATTAAAAGCATTAGCCCGTGAATTAGAATGTCCAGTTATCGCGTTGAGTCAGTTATCTCGTGGTGTTGAACAACGACAAGATAAACGTCCAATGATGAGTGATATTCGTGAATCTGGTTCGATTGAGCAAGATGCCGATATCGTTGCATTCTTATACCGTGATGATTACTATAACCGTGGCGGCGATGAAGATGATGACGATGATGGTGGTTTTGAGCCACAAACGAATGATGAAAACGGTGAAATTGAAATCATCATTGCTAAGCAACGTAATGGTCCAACAGGCACAGTTAAGTTACACTTTATGAAACAATATAATAAATTTACCGATATCGATTATGCACATGCAGATATGATGTAAAAAAAGTTTTTCCGTACAATAATAATCATTATGATAAAATTGTACGGTTTTTATTTTGTTCTGAACGGGTTGATATATGTTAAGTTTGTGTATTGGAAGTGATGAATTAGTGCTGGAAACACCTATGTTAAAGGGTTTTTAGGACGTTTATGACTATTTGTAAAAATGATTTTTCTTTTAAAAAGGCCGAAAATTAATGTTCGATTTTTATTTGCATTATGGTCTCGATATTGGTAGAATATCAAATGGTTAAATGAGAAAAACTTGGAGGTGCTCACATGTCATCAATCGTAGTAGTTGGGACACAATGGGGAGACGAAGGAAAAGGAAAGATTACGGATTTCTTGGCAGAACAGTCAGATGTTATCGCGCGTTTTTCAGGTGGTAATAATGCAGGCCATACCATTCAATTTGGCGGAGAAACATATAAATTACATTTAGTACCATCTGGTATCTTTTACAAAGATAAATTAGCGGTAATCGGTAACGGAGTCGTTGTTGATCCAGTTGCACTATTGAAAGAATTAGACGGATTAAATGAACGTGGCATTCCTACAAGTAATTTACGTATATCTAATCGTGCGCAAGTGATTTTACCATATCACTTAGCACAAGATGAATATGAAGAACGTTTACGTGGTGACAATAAGATTGGTACAACTAAAAAAGGTATCGGTCCAGCATATGTAGACAAAGTTCAACGTATCGGTATTCGTATGGCAGATTTACTTGAAAAAGAAACATTCGAAAGATTATTAAAATCAAACATTGAATATAAACAAGCATATTTCAAAGGTATGTTTAACGAAACATGTCCATCATTTGATGATATCTTTGAAGAATATTATGCAGCAGGTCAACGTCTAAAAGAATTTGTAACAGACACATCAAAAATCTTAGATGATGCATTTGTAGCAGATGAAAAGGTACTTTTCGAAGGTGCGCAAGGTGTAATGTTAGATATCGACCATGGTACATATCCATTCGTTACATCAAGTAATCCAATTGCAGGTAACGTTACTGTTGGTACAGGTGTAGGTCCTACATTCGTTTCAAAGGTAATTGGTGTATGTAAAGCTTATACATCACGTGTTGGTGATGGTCCATTCCCTACTGAATTATTCGATGAAGATGGACATCATATTAGAGAAGTTGGTCGTGAATACGGTACAACAACAGGACGTCCACGTCGTGTAGGTTGGTTTGATTCAGTTGTATTACGTCACTCTCGTCGTGTAAGTGGTATTACAGATTTATCTATTAACTCAATCGATGTTTTAACAGGCCTAGACACAGTGAAAATCTGTACAGCTTATGAATTAGACGGTAAAGAAATTACTGAGTACCCAGCAAACTTAGATCAATTAAAACGTTGTAAACCAATCTTTGAAGAGTTACCAGGTTGGACAGAAGACGTAACAAGTGTGCGTACTTTAGAAGAATTACCTGAAAATGCACGTAAATATTTAGAGCGTATTTCAGAATTATGTAATGTACAAATTTCTATCTTCTCAGTTGGTCCAGATAGAGAACAAACAAACCTATTAAAAGAATTGTGGTAGAACTTTATATAAGTCATACACAATGATTATAAATACATGAGCCTTCTATCTTTATTGGTAGGAGGCTTTTGCTATGTTTGCTTCTGTATCGATTCGATTATTTAGATAAAAATTACTAACGTAAAGGTGGTATTTGCTAGTCATAATTTAAAAGATTAGATGATATTTAACGAAAATTAAGATGAAATACTTGAATGTAATAAGTCTGATGTCGAAAATAGCTATTAAAATAGAGTAGACGTAAGTATAAATGAAAGCATCTAAAATAGAAAAATTTCAAAAATAGCGTAATTATTACAATAAATAGACTGCCAATAAAATGCAATTTTTCACTTATAACATTCTTCAAAAAATAATAGCAAAATTATGTAAAAAATATCTTGTCATGGCAAGATTGGCTGTGCTATAATCTATCTTGTGCTTAAGAACGGCTCCTTGGTCAAGCGGTTAAGACACCGCCCTTTCACGGCGGTAACACGGGTTCGAGTCCCGTAGGAGTCACCATTTTTTAGGTCTCGTAGTGTAGCGGTTAACACGCCTGCCTGTCACGCAGGAGATCGCGGGTTCGATTCCCGTCGAGACCGTACAAATGCCTATCCAAGAGGATAGGCATTTTTTTGCGTTTAATATTATATTAATAAAAGACATATGGACGAATGATAATCATATTGATTTATCTGTTCGTCCATTTTCTTTATAATGTATGAACCTCGAGTAACTTAGTGGTTGGATATGAAAGATAAACGTAGACAATAAAATCTTTATTAGACGTACAAATATATGCTACTGTCAACATATTTCTTCGTTGTGATATGCCACCAATCCTCCATAACATCAATTGTTAAAGTAACGAATAATGATATTTATTTTCTGGGCAATGACGTGCAACTAGAAGTTGCCATTACCCTAATTTTATTATTGGAATAGAGCCCTCATCATTGTGTTAAATATCATTATCACAATCCGCCGTGAGAAACTAATAAAAAATATTAATATATAAGTTTATATTGGAAAATAGAATTAATAGCTTATAAATGGTAAATTATATAATAGGTTACTATACGTTATGAGACGGAAAATGCGCACAATAACAAAAATAGTAAGCGACATCCTGTGATTTTTTACACAAACATAAACGATAAAGAACAAAAAATGATAAAATAATATTAATGATTTAAGAAAAGAGGTTTATGCAAATGGCTAGAAAAGTTGTTGTAGTTGATGATGAAAAACCGATTGCTGATATTTTAGAATTTAACTTAAAAAAAGAAGGATACGATGTGTACTGTGCATACGATGGTAATGATGCAGTCGACTTAATTTATGAAGAAGAACCAGACATCGTATTATTAGATATCATGTTACCTGGTCGTGATGGTATGGAAGTATGTCGTGAAGTGCGCAAAAAATACGAAATGCCAATTATAATGCTTACTGCTAAAGATTCAGAAATTGATAAAGTGCTTGGTTTAGAACTAGGTGCAGATGACTATGTAACGAAACCGTTTAGTACGCGTGAATTAATCGCACGTGTGAAAGCGAACTTACGTCGTCATTACTCACAACCAGCACAAGACACTGGAAATGTAACGAATGAAATCACAATTAAAGATATTGTGATTTATCCAGACGCATATTCTATTAAAAAACGTGGCGAAGATATTGAATTAACACATCGTGAATTTGAATTGTTCCATTATTTATCAAAACATATGGGACAAGTAATGACACGTGAACATTTATTACAAACAGTATGGGGCTATGATTACTTTGGCGATGTACGTACGGTCGATGTAACGATTCGTCGTTTACGTGAAAAGATTGAAGATGATCCGTCACATCCTGAATACATTGTGACGCGTAGAGGCGTTGGATATTTCCTCCAACAACATGAGTAGAGGTCGAAACGAATGAAGTGGCTAAAACAACTACAATCCCTTCATACTAAACTTGTAATTGTTTATGTATTACTGATTATCATTGGTATGCAAATTATCGGGCTGTATTTTACAAATAACCTTGAAAAAGAGCTGCTTGATAATTTTAAGAAGAATATTACGCAGTACGCTAAACAATTAGAAATTAGTATTGAAAAAGTATATGACGAAAAGGGCTCCGTAAATGCACAAAAAGATATTCAAAATTTATTAAGTGAGTATGCCAACCGTCAAGAAATTGGAGAAATTCGTTTTATAGATAAAGACCAAATTATTATTGCGACGACGAAGCAGTCTAACCGTAGTCTAATCAATCAAAAAGCGAATGATAGTTCTGTCCAAAAAGCACTATCACTAGGACAATCAAACGATCATTTAATTTTAAAAGATTATGGCGGTGGTAAGGACCGTGTCTGGGTATATAATATCCCAGTTAAAGTCGATAAAAAGGTAATTGGTAATATTTATATCGAATCAAAAATTAATGACGTTTATAACCAATTAAATAATATAAATCAAATATTCATTGTTGGTACAGCTATTTCATTATTAATCACAGTCATCCTAGGATTCTTTATAGCGCGAACGATTACCAAACCAATCACCGATATGCGTAACCAGACGGTCGAAATGTCCAGAGGTAACTATACGCAACGTGTGAAGATTTATGGTAATGATGAAATTGGCGAATTAGCTTTAGCATTTAATAACTTGTCTAAACGTGTACAAGAAGCGCAGGCTAATACTGAAAGTGAGAAACGTAGACTGGACTCAGTTATCACCCATATGAGTGATGGTATTATTGCAACAGACCGCCGTGGACGTATTCGTATCGTCAATGATATGGCACTTAAGATGCTTGGTATGGCGAAAGAAGACATCATCGGATATTACATGTTAAGTGTATTAAGTCTTGAAGATGAATTTAAACTGGAAGAAATTCAAGAGAATAATGATAGTTTCTTATTAGATTTAAATGAAGAAGAAGGTCTAATCGCACGTGTTAACTTTAGTACGATTGTGCAGGAAACAGGATTTGTAACTGGTTATATCGCTGTGTTACATGACGTTACTGAACAACAACAAGTTGAACGTGAGCGTCGTGAATTTGTTGCCAATGTATCACATGAGTTACGTACACCTTTAACTTCTATGAATAGTTACATTGAAGCACTTGAAGAAGGTGCATGGAAAGATGAGGAACTTGCGCCACAATTTTTATCTGTTACCCGTGAAGAAACAGAACGAATGATTCGACTGGTCAATGATTTGCTACAGTTATCTAAAATGGATAATGAGTCTGATCAAATCAATAAAGAAATTATCGACTTTAACATGTTCATTAATAAAATTATTAATCGACATGAAATGTCTGCGAAAGATACAACATTTATCCGAGATATTCCGAAAAAGACGATTTTCACAGAATTTGATCCTGATAAAATGACGCAAGTATTTGATAATGTCATTACAAATGCGATGAAATATTCTAGAGGCGATAAACGTGTCGAGTTCCACGTGAAACAAAATCCACTTTATAATCGAATGACGATTCGTATTAAAGATAATGGCATTGGTATTCCTATCAATAAAGTCGATAAGATATTCGACAGATTCTATCGTGTAGATAAGGCACGTACGCGTAAAATGGGTGGTACTGGATTAGGACTAGCCATTTCGAAAGAGATTGTGGAAGCTCACAATGGTCGTATTTGGGCAAACAGTGTAGAAGGTCAAGGTACATCTATCTTTATCACACTTCCATGTGAAGTCATTGAAGACGGTGATTGGGATGAATAATAAGGAACATATTAAATCTGTCATTTTAGCACTACTCGTCTTGATGAGTGTCGTATTGACATATATGGTATGGAACTTTTCTCCTGATATTGCAAATGTCGACAATACAGATAGTAAGAAGAGTGAAACGAAACCTTTAACGACACCTATGACAGCCAAAATGGATACAACTATTACGCCATTTCAGATTATTCATTCGAAAAATGATCATCCAGAAGGTACGATCGCGACGGTTTCTAATGTGAATAAGCTGACGAAACCTTTGAAAAATAAAGAAGTGAAGTCCGTGGAACATGTTCGTCGTGATCATAACTTGATGATTCCTGATTTGAGCAGTGATTTTACATTATTCGATTTTACGTATGATTTACCGTTATCAACATATCTTGGCCAAGTACTGAACATGAATGCGAAAGTACCAAATCATTTCAATTTCAATCGTTTGGTCATAGATCATGATGCTGATGATAATATCGTGCTTTATGCTATTAGTAAAGACCGCCATGATTACGTAAAATTAACAACTACAACGAAAAATGATTACTTTTTAGATGCATTAGCAGCAGTGAAAAAAGATATGCAACCATACACAGATATCATCACAAACAAAGATACAATTGATCGTACGACGCATGTTTTTGCACCAAGTAAACCTGAAAAGTTAAAAACATATCGCATGGTATTTAACACGATTAGTGTTGAGAAAATGAATGCTATACTATTTGACGATTCAACCATCGTTCGTAGTTCAAAGAGTGGTGTTACAACCTACAACAATAATACAGGTGTCGCAAACTATAACGATAAAAATGAAAAATACCACTATAAAAACTTGTCCGAAGATGAAGCAAGTTCCAGCAAAATGGAAGAAACGATTCCAGGAACCTTTGATTTTATTAATGGTCATGGTGGTTTCTTAAACGAAGATTTCAGATTATTTAGTACGAATAATCAGTCAGGCGAGCTAACATATCAACGTTTCCTTAATGGTTATCCAACGTTTAATAAAGAAGGCTCTAATCAAATTCAAGTCACTTGGGGTGAAAAAGGCGTCTTTGATTATCGTCGTTCGTTATTGCGCACCGACGTTGTTTTAAATAGTGAGGATAATAAAACATTGCCGAAATTAGAGTCTGTACGTTCAAGCTTAGCGAACAATAGTGATATTAATTTTGAAAAAGTAACAAACATCGCTATCGGTTACGAAATGCAGGATAACTCAGATCATAATCACATTGAAGTGCAGATTAACAGTGAACTCGTACCGCGTTGGTATGTAGAATATGATGGCGAATGGTATGTTTATAACGATGGGAGGCTTGAATAAATGAACTGGAAACTTACAAAGACACTTTTCATTTTCGTGTTTATTCTTGTCAACATCGTGTTAGTATCGATTTATGTTAATAAAGTCAATCGCTCACACATTAATGAGGTTGAGAGTAACAATGAAGTTAATTTTCAGCAAGAAGAAATTAAAGTACCGGCTAGTATATTGAATAAATCAGTTAAAGGTATAAAATTAGAACAAATTACGGGGCGTTCAAAAGACTTTAGTTCTAAAGCTAAGGGTGATTCGGATTTGACCGCAGCAGACGGTGGAAAATTATTGAATGCGAACATTAGTCAATCGGTAAAGGTCAGTGACAATAACTTAAAAGATTTGAAAGATTATGTTAACAAACGTGTGTTCAAAGGTTCAGAATATCAATTAAGTGAAATTAGTTCTGGTTCTGTAAAATACGAACAAACGTATGATAATTTCCCGATTTTGAACAATAGTAAAGCGATGTTGAACTTTAATATAGAAGATAACAAAGCGGCTAGTTATAAACAATCAATGATGGATGACATTAAGCCCACAGATGGTGCTGATAAAAAGCATCAAGTGATTGGTGTGAGAAAAGCAATCGAGGCATTATATTATAATCGTTACTTGAAAAAAGGTGATGAAGTCATTAATGCTAGACTCGGTTACTACTCAGTCGTGAACGAAACGAATGTTCAATTGTTACAACCAAACTGGGAAATTAAAGTGAAGCATGACGGTAAGGATAAAACGAATACTTACTATGTCGAAGCGACAAATAATAACCCTAAAATTATTAATCATTAATATGAATCGTAATAAGCTAGCATTGCAAGCTCATCATATGTGAGAAGCGGTGCTAGCTTTTTGCTGGTACGGTTTATTATGGCTGATGTTTTTGCGTCCTAACTTGCGCATTTATTCATATATTAAGTAGAACCGCATTGTAAAATTAGTGTAACTGTTATTTTAAAAACTTTAGTATTTGCCTAATCATTGTTATAATAATTAGGACATTCATTGCACGTGATTATCAAAATTTAATTATAAGAGACCGGTCGATGAACTAAAGTTACATAATAGGAAAGGTATACAAAACAGCTAATATACTGATAGTTTCTGTAGGGAAAATCGTATATTTGCACTGATGTATATTGCAGTCATATAGAGAGATTGACTGCTTAAATAGAAAGGATGAGCCGCTTGATACGCATGAGTGTATTAGCAAGTGGTAGTACAGGTAACGCCACTTTTGTAGAAAATGAAAAAGGTAGTCTATTAGTTGATGTTGGTTTGACTGGCAAGAAAATGGAAGAATTGTTTAGTCAAATTGACCGTAATATTCAAGATTTAAATGGTATTTTAGTAACCCATGAACATATTGATCATATTAAAGGATTAGGTGTTTTGGCGCGTAAATATCAATTGCCAATTTATGCGAATGAAAAGACTTGGCAGGCAATTGAAAAGAAAGATAGTCGCATCCCTATGGATCAGAAATTCATTTTTAATCCTTATGAAACAAAATCTATTGCAGGTTTCGATGTTGAATCGTTTAATGTGTCACATGATGCAATAGATCCGCAATTTTATATTTTCCATAATAACTATAAGAAGTTTACGATTTTGACAGATACGGGTTACGTGTCTGATCGTATGAAAGGTATGATACGTGGCAGCGATGCGTTTATTTTTGAGAGTAATCATGACGTCGATATGTTGAGAATGTGTCGTTATCCATGGAAGACGAAACAACGTATTTTAGGCGATATGGGTCATGTATCTAATGAGGATGCGGGTCATGCGATGACAGACGTGATTACAGGTAACACGAAACGTATTTACTTATCGCATTTATCACAAGATAATAACATGAAAGATTTGGCGCGTATGAGTGTTGGCCAAGTATTGAACGAACACGATATTGATACGGAAAAAGAAGTATTGCTATGTGATACGGATAAAGCTATTCCAACGCCAATATATACAATATAAATGAGAGTCACCCTATAAAGTTCCGCACTGCTGTGAGACGACTTTATCGGGTGCTTTTTTATGTTGTTGGTGGGAAATGGCTGTTGTTGAAATTAAGGTTCTAGTTGAAATGTAAAAAATAATTCGATATTAAATGTAATTTATAAATAATTTACATAAAATCAATCATTTTAATATAAGGATTATGATAATATATTGGTGTATGACAGTTAATGGAGGGAACGAAATGAAAGCTTTACTACTTAAAACAAGTGTATGGCTCGTTTTGCTTTTTAGTGTGATGGGATTATGGCATGTCTCGAACGCGGCAGAGCAGCATACACCAATGAAAGCACATGCAGTAACAACGATAGACAAAGCAATAACAGATAAGCAACAAGTAACGCCAACAAAGGAAGCGGCTCATCATTATGGTGAAGAAGCGGCAACCAACGTATCAGCATCAGCGCAGGGAACAGCTGATGATACAAACAACAAAGTAACTTCCAACGCACCATCTACAGCAGCTTCAACAACAGTAAACGAAACGCGTGATGTAGATACACAACAAGCCTCAACACAAAAACCAACTCGCACAGCAACATTCAAATTATCAAATGCTGAAACAGCATCACTTTCACCACGAATGTTTGCTACCAATGCACCACAAACAACAACACATAAAATATTACATACAAATGATATCCATGGCCGACTAGCCGAAGAAAAAGGGCGTGTCATCGGTATGGCTAAATTAAAAACAGTAAAAGAACAAGAAAAGCCTGATTTAATGTTAGACGCAGGAGACGCATTCCAAGGTTTACCACTTTCAAACCAGTCTAAAGGTGAAGAAATGGCTAAAGCAATGAATGCAGTAGGTTATGATGCTATGGCAGTCGGTAACCACGAATTTGACTTTGGATACGATCAGTTGAAAAAGTTAGAGGGTATGTTAGACTTCCCGATGCTAAGTACTAACGTTTATAAAGATGGAAAACGCGCATTTAAACCATCAACGATTGTAACGAAAAATGGTATTCGTTATGGAATTATTGGCGTAACGACACCAGAAACAAAGACGAAAACAAGACCTGAAGGCATTAAAGGTGTTGAATTTAGAGATCCATTACAAAGTGTGACAGCAGAAATGATGCGTATTTATAAAGACGTAGATACATTTGTTGTTATATCACATTTAGGGATTGATCCATCAACACAAGAAACATGGCGTGGTGATTACTTAGTGAAACAATTAAGTCAAAATCCACAATTGAAGAAACGTATTACAGTCATTGATGGTCATTCACATACCGTACTTCAAAATGGTCAAATTTATAACAATGATGCATTAGCACAAACAGGTACAGCACTTGCGAATATCGGTAAGATTACATTTAATTACCGCAATGGAGCGGTATCGAATATTAAGCCGTCATTGATTAACGTTAAAGACGTTGAAAATGTAACACCGAACAAAGCATTAGCTGAACAAATTAATCAAGCTGATCAAACATTTAGAGCACAAACAGCAGAGGTTATTATTCCAAATAATACGATTGATTTCAAAGGAGAAAGAGATGACGTTAGAACGCGTGAAACAAATTTAGGAAACGCGATTGCAGATGCTATGGAAGCATATGGCGTTAAGAATTTCTCTAAAAAGACTGACTTTGCCGTGACAAATGGTGGAGGTATTCGTGCCTCTATCGCAAAAGGTAAGGTGACACGCTATGATTTAATCTCAGTATTACCATTTGGAAATACGATTGCGCAAATTGATGTAAAAGGTTCAGACGTCTGGACAGCTTTCGAACATAGTTTAGGCGCACCAACAACACAAAAAGATGGTAAGACAGTATTAACAGCGAATGGCGGTTTACTACATATCTCTGATTCAATCCGTGTTTACTATGATATGAATAAACCGTCTGGCAAACGAATTAATGCTATTCAAATTTTAAATAAAGAGATAGGTAAGTTTGAAAATATTGATTTAAAACGTGTATATCACGTAACGATGAATGACTTCACAGCATCAGGTGGCGACGGATATAGTATGTTCGGTGGGCCTAGAGAAGAAGGTATTTCATTAGATCAAGTACTAGCAAGTTATTTAAAAACAGCTAACTTAGCTAAGTATGATACGACAGAACCACAACGTATGTTATTAGGTAAACCAGCAGTAAGTGAACAACCAGCTAAAGGACAACAAGGTAGCAAAGGTAGTGAGTCTGGTAAAGATACACAACCAATTGATAAAGACAAAGTGATGAATCCAGCGAAACAACCAGCTTCAGGTAAAGTTGTGTTGTTACCAGCGCATAGAGGAACAGTTAGTAGTGGTAGAGAAGGTTCTGATCGCGCATTGGAAGGGAATGCTGTATCAAGCAAGAGTGGGAAACAATTGGCTAGCATGTCAGCACCTAAAGATAGCGCGCATGAGAAACAGTTACCAAAAACTGGAACTAATCAAAGTTCAAACCCAGCAACGATGTTTGTATTAGTAGCAGGTATAGGTTTAATCGCGACTGTACGACGTAGAAAAGCTAGCTAAAATATATTGAAAACAATACTACTGTATTTCTTAAATAAGAGGTACGGTAGTGTTTTTTTATGGAAAAAAGCTATAACCGTTGATAAATATGGGATATAAAAACGGGGATAAGTAATAAGACATCAAGGTATTTATCCACAGAAATGGGGATAGTTATCCAGAATTGTGTACAATTTAAAGAGAAATACCCACAATGCCCACAGAGTTATCCACAAATACACAGGTTATACACTAAAAAATGGGCATAAATGTCAGGAAAATATCAAAAACTGCAAAAAATATTGGTATAATAAGAGGGAACAGTGTGAACAAGTTAATAACTTGTGGATAACTGGAAAGTTGATAACAATTTGGAGGACCAAACGACATGAAAATCACCATTTTAGCTGTAGGGAAACTAAAAGAGAAATATTGGAAGCAAGCCATAGCAGAATATGAAAAACGTTTAGGCCCATACACCAAGATAGACATCATAGAAGTTCCAGACGAAAAAGCACCAGAAAATATGAGCGACAAAGAAATTGAGCAAGTAAAAGAAAAAGAAGGCCAACGAATACTAGCCAAAATCAAACCACAATCAACAGTCATTACATTAGAAATACAAGGAAAGATGCTATCTTCCGAAGGATTGGCACAAGAATTGAACCAACGCATGACCCAAGGGCAAAGCGACTTTGTATTCGTCATTGGCGGATCAAACGGCCTGCACAAGGACGTCTTACAACGTAGTAACTACGCACTATCATTCAGCAAAATGACATTCCCACATCAAATGATGCGGGTTGTGTTAATTGAGCAAGTGTATAGAGCGTTTAAGATTATGCGTGGAGAAGCATATCATAAATGATGCGGTTTTTTCAGCCGCTTCATAAAGGGATTTTGAATGTATCAGAACATATGAGGTTTATGTGAATTGCTGTTATGTTTTTAAGAAGCTTATCATAAGTAATGAGGTTCATGATTTTTGACATAGTTAGCCTCCGCAGTCTTTCATTTCAAGTAAATAATAGCGAAATATTCTTTATACTGAATACTTATAGTGAAGCAAAGTTCTAGCTTTGGGAAAATTCTTTCTGCAACTAAATATAGTAAATTACGGTAAAATATAAATAAGTACATATTGAAGAAAATGAGACATAATATATTTTATAATAGGAGGGAATTTCAAATGATAGACAACTTTATGCAGGTCCTTAAATTAATTAAAGAGAAACGTACCAATAATGTAGTTAAAAAATCTGATTGGGATAAAGGTGATCTATATAAAACTTTAGTCCATGATAAGTTACCCAAGCAGTTAAAAGTGCATATAAAAGAAGATAAATATTCAGTTGTAGGGAAGGTTGCTACTGGGAACTATAGTAAAGTTCCTTGGATTTCAATATATGATGAGAATATAACAAAAGAAACAAAGGATGGATATTATTTGGTATATCTTTTTCATCCGGAAGGAGAAGGCATATACTTATCTTTGAATCAAGGATGGTCAAAGATAAGTGATATGTTTCCGCGGGATAAAAATGCTGCAAAACAAAGAGCATTAACTTTATCTTCCGAACTCAATAAATATATTACATCAAATGAATTTAATACTGGAAGATTTTATTACGCAGAAAATAAAGATTCATCTTATGATTTAAAAAATGATTATCCATCAGGATATTCTCATGGATCAATAAGATTCAAATATTATGATTTGAATGAAGGATTCACAGAAGAAGATATGCTAGAGGATTTAAAGAAATTTTTAGAACTATTTAATGAATTAGCTTCAAAAGTTACAAAAACATCCTATGATAGCTTGGTCAATAGCATAGACGAAATACAGGAAGACAGCGAAATTGAAGAAATTAGAACAGCACAAAAAGATAAGACACTCAAGGAAGTGGAAGCACCTAAAGGAATAATTCCAAAATATAAAAAAGGTGTATCAAAGACTACTAAAAATGATTCAGAAATTGAAAAATCAAATAAAGAGAATAAATTAACCGGTAAAGTTGGAGAAAAATTAGGGTTCTGTTGCAAAGTAAAAAAATATAGCTAACCACTAATTTATCATGTCAGTGTTCGCTTAACTTGCTAGCATGATGCTAATTTCGTGGCATGGGGAAAATCCGTAGATCTGAAGAGACCTGCGGTTCTTTTTATATAGAGCGTAAATACATTCAATACCTTTTAAAGTATTCTTTGCCGTATTGATACTTTGATATCTTGTCTTTCTTACTTTAATATGACGGTGATCTTGCTCAATGAGGTTATTCAGATATTTCGATGTACAATGACAGTCAGGTTTAAGTTTAAAAGCTTTAATTACTTTAGCCATTGCTACCTTCGTTGAAGGTGCCTGATCTGTAATTACCTTTTGAGGTTTACCAAATTGTTTAATGAGACGTTTGATAAACGCATATGCTGAATGATTATCTCGTTGCTTACGCAACCAAATATCTAATGTATGTCCCTCTGCATCAATGGCACGATATAAATAGCTCCATTTTCCTTTTATTTTGATGTACGTCTCATCAATACGCCATTTGTAATAAGCTTTTTTATGCTTTTTCTTCCAAATTTGATACAAAATTGGGGCATATTCTTGAACCCAACGGTAGACCGTTGAATGATGAACGTTTACACCACGTTCCCTTAATATTTCAGATATATCACGATAACTCAATGCATATCTTAGATAGTAGCCAACGGCTACAGTGATAACATCCTTGTTAAATTGTTTATATCTGAAATAGTTCATACAGAAGACTCCTTTTTGTTAAAATTATACTATAAATTCAACTTTGCAACAGAACCAAAAATAGTATCTTAATAATCTTCATTATTGCGACACATTTTAATTTTGAAACGATTAAGAGACTTCCTTTCAAAAGGAAGTCTCTTTTTTATTACTTTAAAAAGTTATTGAAGAATGATATATTTATAAATAGTTAGGCGCCTAACTATTTAAGGAGTGATTTTTTGGAAGATTTTTACTTATTTGACAGTCCTTCAGCCGAAAAGTTAAAAGGTCTAAAGAAAGAATATACTAACTTAGATGTTACTTCGGTACTTACTTATTTTGAAATTCAAAAAGCTTATAAGAAAATAAAAATGAATCATGATGATCTTTTCCAAAAATTCGATTTGTCTGAAAGTAAATTTACGATAATGATGCTGTTGTCTTATGAAAAAGATATGATTTTATCGCCTTCTGATTTATCTCAGAAAATAGGGAGTAAAAAATCTACTATAACTGGAGTTTTGAAGGGATTAGAAAAAAGAGAATGGATTATTAGAATAAAAGTAGCGAATGATAAAAGAAGTAATTATGTTCAATTAACTGATAAGGGACTAAAAAAACTAAAAGCTTTTTTGCCATACAATTATGAAATAGTTTCAAGTATTTTTGATAATTTCAGTGAAGACGAAAAGGAACAGCTTTACTATTTAGCAAATAAACTTAAAATTAATTTGGAAAAGGATGATTTTTTATGAACAAAGTAGAATTTTTAGAAACATTTTTAAGTCTTTATATTAGTCACCATGAAGTACTTAGAGATATGGAAAGTAATGAAAATAAATATGTAGTAATTGATGTTAGAAACGCACCTAAGGAAGTAAAAAAGGACAAAATAAAGAGTTCTATTGAAATTCCTGCTAAAGATCTTAAGAATCAACTGAGTGACTTATCTAAAGAAAAGATATATGTAGTTTACGATTGGACTGGAGGAACTACTTTAGGAAAAGAAGCATTGTTAGAGTTATACAAAAATAATTATGAAGCTTATGAATTAGCTGGAGCATTAGAAGGTTGGAAAGGTATGAAATTACCTTTAGAAAATGTTATATAGTCACTAAAACTTTTCTTTTTTAACCTTCGTTATTGAGAAAAAATATAGAAAAAAAGAGAGGGCAAAAACGCTCTCTCTTATTCCTGTCTTATTATTAAAATCTCATAATACATGATTAACATGTATTTTGGGACGCTGTGAGAAACGCTCATTTGCATTGACAATCCATTTACCAAGATAATCCCTTATCATTTTTAATTCTATAAACTGTCTGTCTTGTAATATTAACTTCTTTCGCAATCTTACTAATTGCTTGTCCTTCTTCTAACATTTCGACAACTCGATGATAGATAACACGTTTTTGAGGATCTTTCGCATTCGGTGAATAGAGTAAAGGACGTCCTTTATATATACCTTTGTCTTTTGCGACTTGAATACCTTGAGCTTGTCGACGTTTACTTTCATTTCTCTCTTGTTCTGAAACCATTGCTAATATTTGAATGATTAGATCTTTCATAAATTTATCTAATAATGGATTGCCAATCACTTCATTCATCATAGGTAAGCTGGTAATCATTAACTGAACGTCTTTTTCTTTTAAATAATTCACAGTTTCAATAATTTCATCATAGTTACGTCCTAAACGATCAATAGATTCCACAACGAATCGGTCTCCCATTCTGACAAAATTGAGGGCTTCTTGAAATACAGGTCTATTTTCTACTGACTTTCCCGACTGTTTCTCTGTAAAGATTTTCTCCACACCAAGCTTCTTTAAATTATCCAATTGTCTTTCTAAATTTTGATCTATCGAAGATACTCTCGCATAGCCTATAATCATTTATTTTCACTCCAAAATTAATATACACCCTAATCATACGTTTTAATTGTTATAATTTCAACAACTTATTTTGTATGATTAGGGTGTATCCTGTCTAATTTTTATCTTTCTTAAAATTTAGTAATATTATTTATCTTTATTTTCTTGGTTATTTAACTTATTGAGATAACGATAGATTGTTGTACGTGAAACTTTCCATTGCTCTGCAATAGTTTTAATTGGTGTTCCATTATCATAAAGTGTTTTGAGTAATTTTAAATCTTGTTTATTTAATTTTTCGGGTCGACCTCCATAGCGTCCTCTAGCACGAGCTGCAATTCGTCCCGCTGAAGAACGTTCTAAAATTAAATTACGTTCAAACTCTGCAAATGCTGCGAATAAATGAAATAACAATTGTCCTGTAGAACTTGATTTATCCATTGTTATATTTTCTTCTAAACTATGAAAACTCACGCCTCGATTATTAAGTTCATTAACTAATATGATTAAATCTTCCATGTTACGTCCTAGTCTATCTAGTCTCCAAACAACAATCGTATCTCCTGACCTCGCAAATTCAATGGCTTTATCTAAACCAGGTCGCTTACTTTTTGAACCACTCATATGATCATTAAATATCTTTTCACAACCATATTGATTTAACTGATCTTCCTGTAAATCCAAGTTCTGTAATCCAGTTGAAACTCTTGCATAACCTATTTTCAAGATACAAACCTCCTATATACATTTTCATTGTATCATAACTTAATTCTAACCATATTTATGAACATAGATTTTCTGTTGGGTTATTGAACACTAAAATATGTATAATAGATATATATCTAGATATAAAAAGAGAGTGTCCAGAAAATAACCATTTTCTGGACACTCTCATATTTAATAATATATTTTAAATGTTATTAACAAAACTAATTTAATAAGAGTCAAGCATAGTTTACATATGTATTATGTTTGAAACATATCTCTAATTACTTTTTACTAATATCATTTAAAATGTCTCGCAATTCTTCAATTTCTTTGTTATTTAATTCTTCATTTTTCGCAAAATTCAGCACTAAACTTTTCATGTCCCCTCCATACAGTTTATTAAGAAAGGTTTTAGCAGTTTTCATTTTAATATCGTCTTCTTTAATATTTGATGAGTAAAAATAAATATTCTCTGATTTGTATCGTTTTATAATCTCTTTTTTATATAGTCTTGTGATTAATGTTCTAATCGTTTTATCGCTAACTTCTTTATATTTTTGAATTTCAACTACAATTTCATTAGCTGATACTGATTTTTTATCCCATATTATATTCATAACATCCCATTCAGCCATAGATATTTCAACTTGCTTATTGGCCATTTAAAACACCCATTTCTTTTAATATTTTTTCACTGATTAATTCAGCATTTTTCCCAGACGGCTTTCCATCTGATAAATGTGTAGCAAAATAATACTTATCATGATTTGTAATTACGTAACCTACAAACCACCCATTATTATACTTCCCGTTTACTATACCTGTACCTGTTTTCCCATACAGTTCATACTTTTCATTTTTCTTAATCAATAATGAAGAAGATAATTGATTCTTTGCTTTTTTACTAAAATGGTTATTTTGTTCCATCATATTTTTAAAAACTATTACTTGTTCAAGATTAGATATTTTCAAACTATCTTCCATCCAATAGCTTTTATAACTTCCCAAGTTTTCATTACCATAATTTAATTGCTTGAGTTGAGCCGCAGTATAGTTCTTTGGTATTTGATTACTAATACGTTCGAAGTACCAATTAACTGAATTTTGCATTGCTGTATTTAAATCTTGTTCCTTATTCCAAGACTCGAAAGGATAATGTTTATGATTCCATGACATACGTGAATTTTTATCACTTATGATATGATGGTCAAGTCCAAACATCGCTAAATAAATTTTATAAGTTGAATCAGGAGAATATCTTTTTCTACTTTCTTTTTCATTATAAATATAGTATTTGTCTTTCTTCATGCTGTACATGACGAAAGATCCACTATTTGAACCAAAATTTTTACTTTCATCTAAAATTTGGTGATCGTTCTGTAAGGGCTTTTTATAATTATAATCAGTTATGGATTGCCCCATCAAAAACTGGCTTTGAATTACCATGAGCAAAAAAGTAAAAATACAAATAAAAATTGGAATTAATTTGGACTGTTTTTTCAAATTGGCTTCTTTTA
Source organism: Staphylococcus sp. SA22 (assembly GCF_054165785.1). Lineage (NCBI taxonomy): Bacteria > Bacillati > Bacillota > Bacilli > Caryophanales > Staphylococcaceae > Staphylococcus > Staphylococcus sp. SA22. Next base: position 36,850 of record NZ_JBSZQY010000011.1, read on the forward strand.
TATTAATTAATCTTCTTTTGAGTAATGACTTTTTACCATTAAATGAATGGCTTAATATATTTTTATTAAAAAATGGAATATTTAATACGGAGTCCATAATAGATTCCGCATAAGTTTTAAATTCATTTTTGTTAATATTATTAAGAACAAATCTATCGGCTTCTACTTCATTGTCATGAATTATCTTTCTTTTTACAATATGTATTAATGGATTGTAACTCATAACAATAGAGAAGATATTAAAGATAATTAAATGTAAAGTATCTCTATTTTTAGCATGAGCATATTCATGCAGTATTATATATTTTAGTCTTTTATCAATTACACTTTTAAAATATGAACTAGGAATCAAAATAATATATTTCCCATACCAAAAAGTTATTGGAGATTGAATAGTCTCTGCTTTTCGAATCACAATATTTTTTTTATATTGATGGTTGAAAAGTATCGTATCTATTTTATTTTTTTCATTTTCGTTTAGATAAAGTGACTGTTTCTTTAAATATTTAAGATATAATAATGATTTCAAAAATTTAAAACTTAAAATAATAACTAAAACTATCCAAACAACTGTGCAGATATTATCAATTGAATCCCAATTAAACTTATGGATATCTGTTGTGAACTCTTGAACAGGTTTGGTGGTATTTATGTTATGGTTCAAGTCGTGTGACTTACTTTCAACTGTGGGCGCTTGATTATTCACATTATTCAATTTTATAAAAGAGAATTTAATTGGGATAAAAGGAATTAATCCAGCAAGCACAGTTAGATACCAAACTTTATAATTTAAACTATAATTAAAATAGCGTTTTAATATGTACTTAAAAAATACTAACAATAGAAATATAAAACAAAAGCTTACTACGCTCGTTATTAGTAATTTAGCCATTTTGACACCTTCTTTCAAATATTTATAATAAACAATTGACACCGATATTACAATTGTAATATTATTTATTTATAAAAATTACAATTGTAATATTGGAGGGTTTATTTTGAAAAAGTTAATATTTTTAATTGCAATTTCTTTAGTTTTAAGTGCATGTAATTCAAACAGTCCACATGCCAAAAAGTTAAATGATTTAGAAAAAAAATATAATGCTCATATTGGTGTTTATGCTTTAGATACTAAAAGTGGTAAGGAAGTAAAATTTAATTCAGATAAGAGATTTGCCTATGCTTCGACTTCAAAAGCGATAAATAGTGCTATTTTGTTAGAACAAATACCTTATAATAAGTTAAATAAAAAAATACATATTAACAAAGATGATATAGTTGCTTATTCTCCTATTTTAGAAAAATATGTAGGAAAAGATATCACTTTAAAAGAACTTATTGAGGCTTCAATGACATATAGTGATAATACAGCAAACAATAAAATTATAAAAGAAATCGGTGGGATCAAAAAAGTTAAACAACGTCTAAAAGAACTAGGAGATAAAGTAACAAATCCAGTTAGATATGAGATAGAATTAAATTACTATTCACCAAAGAGCAAAAAAGATACTTCAACACCTGCTGCTTTCGGTAAGACTTTAAATAAACTTATCGCAAATGGAAAATTAAGCAAAGAAAACAAAAAATTCTTACTTGATTTAATGTTAAATAATAAAAGCGGAGATACTTTAATTAAAGATGGTGTTTCAAAAGACTGTAAGGTGGCTGATAAAAGTGGTCAAGCAATAACATATGCTTCTAGAAATGATGTTGCTTTTGTTTATCCTAAGGGCCAATCTGAACCTATTGTTTTAGTCATTTTTACGAATAAAGACAATAAAAGTGATAAGCCAAATGATAAGTTGATAAGTGAAACCGCCAAGAGTGTAATGAAGGAATTTTAATATTCTAAATGCATAATAAATACTGATATCATCTTATAGTTTGTATTATCGTTGACATCTATAATTTTGATATCAAAAACTGATTTTCCCTCTATTATTTTCGAGATTTATTTTCTTAATTCTCTTTAACAAACTAGAAATATTGTATATACAAAAAATCATAAATAATAGATGAATAGTTTAATTCTAGGTATTCATCAATCGAAAAAGTAACGTATCTTATTTAAAGTGCGTTGCTTTTTTCTCATTTATAAGGTTAAATAATTCTCATATGTCAAGCAAAGTGACAAACAACTTATTTTGTGTGATTAGGGTGTACCCTAAATTATATTGTTCCATAGTTAATAGAAATATTGAAATTTACTATAATTAAACTGTCAAGGTAAGTCGGAATATGCATTGTAAAGCTTGATATGTCAGTAATAATAAAGAAGAATAGGCCTAGTAAGAAAAAGGCTGATCTTTTTTTTGACCGTAGTAATATGGAATGCCTTCAATGTGTTGTGTTTGTTTGTGAGAATCTATATCAATTTTTTAATATACTTATAGTCTAACTATAAAAGTACTTAGCAACAATAAATGTCACAGTTGATAAACAAATAGATACAATAATGACAGCTATTAATGGTTTGAAAGCACGATCTTTTAAGTCTTTAAATGAAACATTTAACCCTAATGCAACCATTGCCATCAATAAGCATATAGTAGTGATATTATCTATAATTTGCATAACCATGTGTGGCAAGGATACATAAGTATGGAATAATGCCATCATGACAAAACCAAGTAAAAAGTAAGGTACATCAATACGCTTTTTTTCATTCTCACTATGCGATTTTTTTCTCATAATTAAAATTAAAATAATACTCAGAGGTATTAATAAAAACACACGTCCCAGTTTTCCTAACAGTCCCATACTCAAAGCCTCTTGGCCTGAGAAGTCTGAAGCAAGAATTACATGTGCAATTTCATGTAAACTTGTACCTGACCAGACCCCAAATACTTCAGGAGATATTGTAAAAATAGAATATATTACAGTATATGCAAGCGAAAATATAGTGCCAATAAGTGCGACAATACCAATACTAATCGCAGAATCTTTTTCTCTAGATTTTAATATTGGAGATACTGCTGCAATAGCTGCCGCGCCACACACCCCAGTGCCAATACCTAATAATAGGATGAGGTTTTTATCTCCTTTAATATATTTATTTAGTAACAACATTAATCCGATACTAAAAAGGATGACTCCAATATCGATTAATACCAAATCGCTACCTTTTCCAATTACATCATAAATATTTAACTTTAATCCATATAATATAATAGCTAATTTCAGTAACCGTTTAGACGAAAATGCGATTCCTGAACGATATGCTTCAGGGTAACCCTTAAAATGTCTATATAGAATCGCAATCAGTATAGCAATTGTTAAAGCACCTATCTTATCTAAAAATGGTAACTTTGAGCCTAATAAACTTATAACTGCGATGATAAATGTGAATAATAAACCATAAATAAAGGCTTTGCTTTTTAAGGACTTCACTTTTTAACTCCTCCTTTATCAAAAGCTTAGCATCGCATAGTTATAACGTAAAATAAATATTAAGTATATTACTCATAACATTTTTGTTATAATAGAGGTATTCAAATGTCAGGAGACCTAGTTAATGGATTCATTAAAAGTTCTAACTGAAGTAGTTAAAACGCAAAGTTTTACTAAAGCTGCAGAAAATTTATATACTTCACAGCCATCAATAAGTCGCGATATTAAACGATTAGAACTGGAATACGATGTAAAAATTTTCGAATTTAGACATTCTAAAATGTCTTTAACAAGTGATGGGGAGAAACTATTTCAATATGCTTTACAACGTGAGCGATTAGAACAAAACTTAAGACACGATTTGAAAATGCAACCTGATATAATTTCAGGAGATTTAACGATAGGGAGTAGTTACACTTATGGCGAATATCGATTGTCACAACATCTTGCTGATTTAGCCAAAAATTATCCTGAATTATACATTCATGTGTATTTAAATAATTCTGATACAGTATTACAACATATTAAGAATAACACTATCGATTTAGGTATAATCGAAAAAGAGGTTCAAAGTAATATTATACACAGTAGACGTATTGCTCAAGATGAAATAGTATTAATTCGTAAAAAATCATCATCTTCAAATAAGTCAATATGTTTTATCAGAGAACGTGGATCAGGGACAAGAGTCTATCAGGAAAATGCGTTATCACAAATGACTTCATCCTCTTATTTAGTAGAAATTAACAACACAAATCTAATTAAAAATATGGTCCACGCTGATAAAGGCTTTTCTATTGTTTCTAAATCAACATTAACACCTTATGATTTAGAAAAGCTAGAAGTAACAAACTTAGACATCAAACGTTATTTCTATTTAGTCATACATAAGGATAAGTATATTGATACGAAGCTTAATGAAGTTATTAAAAATTTGATTTCATGAATTTTGATCTTTGTATTATTTATTCTAAATTTAATGCACGTTCTAATGACAATCTATATAAAAAAAGGATAAACTCTCAATACATAACATTCATAAATTATCCTTTAAATTATTGACAATTAGCGTCAAAATATTGAAACGATACCTTGTAACTGATACTGTACATATCACTTTGCATTTCTTTACTAACCAGTGTTATAATCTATATAACGAAAATGATTAACAATTAATGCACCAATCCCCACACTATTGCAGTAGTGTGGGGATTTTTTCGATGCTGGCTTATAAAGTCGCCTATTAATTATTTGTTGCGTTTACTAAGCCAATAAGTATAATACGCAACAGCACAGCCACTGATGACTGGTGCTATGATGTGAACGAAAATGATTAGCAAAGTAATGCACCTCCTCTCTTCGTCAATTGACGCCTGAGAGATAGGCGACTCTATTATTATACCATCTGTGAATATACAAGCATATCTACTTCCGATAAGTCGTCTTATGTTATATAACTTCGTTTTTTATAGTATCAAGACAAAAGAAGAAACGCAGTTCAAAATCATCACCTAAATTCATTAATCTAAAGAAAAAACGGTGTAATAAATAGTGAATATTATAGTCTATTAAAGAATAGATTTAAAAACACTCTAAAAGGTGCATTAAAGATTTGTAAAACTTTAATATATCTTTTTTAGGTGAAAACTTATGATAATTGTAGGTTCTCTCATTATCTATGATTATTAATTTTAACTGTATCTAGAAAATCATCACCCCAATCACAAATTGAAAATACTACTTTATCAAGATAAGAAAAAAAAACTTGCCCTAAGATTTTATAAAATCTTAGGGCAAGTCAGCTCAATATCTAAATAACTAAAAATACAATATAAGTTAAAGTTTTCGCATCACTTCTTGGTATACCTGCTTTAACAAAAGCATTTTCAACAGCTGATTTCGTAGACTTATCTAACCTATCAATTGCATTAGACATCTTTCTTGAATATTTTTTTACTAGAACAGCATGTTTTCTACTTAATGGTTTAATGATCCAAGATATAGCAGTTCCACCATGTCTCAAAGAAGGTGATAGAGCCTTAATAGCTTTTAAAGTTGCACCGATAGGACCTCTAGGAGTAGGCTTATTTGAGTTTAAAGTCATAGAATTATTAGCAAATACTGAAGAATTTAAAGCACCTTCTTGTTTTGCTAGTAAAACATCATTATCAAAATTAGGATTAAAAGCTCTTTGCTCATCTAGAAACATTTTAAATCCTTCATCATCTCTAGATAAAACTTCCCAAATATATTCTTGTCCTTCTAACAATTCATTGAATTCTACATTATCATTTTCTACTGTTTTAACAACTTCCTTATTTTCTGCAGCATGAACTACAGGTTCAAAACTAGAAAATAATAATGCAGTAGATGTTAGTACCAAAGTATTTTTAATAAAAAAACTTTTTAAATTCTTCATATGACTTTTATCCTCCAATTATAAATGTTAAAATTTTTTATTATTAAATATTATATACATAAAAGGAATTAAATTCATTATGAAAAAAGTAAACAAAGAGTACTTATTGAACTTTATAATTGTAACGTTCTTACTCGGAATAATAATCATACCTATATCCGTATTAGTATTCTCAATACCATTTTTTAGCATAATAGGTTTCCAATCATTAGCAGATAATTTAAATATAAGTTCTTTAATAACAATAAATTGGTATTCAAATAATATGTTTTATAACATTGGCTATATTGCATTATTCTTTATAGTAACTTATCTAATATTTATTTTTCTTGAACTTTTTATAATATTTTTACATATAAAATACAAAAAGAAATTTAATAATATTATCTTATTCATATTCTTTATAACTGCTAATATGATCGTATTAAACTTAATAATTTTGAAGATTTTCTACAACATTCATATAAATTTATATTTTCAAATTTTCATTTATTCTTTATGCTTCTATCTTTTATTTACTCATAAAGAGATTTACAAAATATTTGAAGAAAATAAAAGTAAAAAATAAAAAAATAAAAAAATTAATCTCT
>NZ_JBSZQY010000011.1:43280-43903 GCF_054165785.1 Staphylococcus sp. SA22
ACTTTTATACATAAAGTCATGAGCATAAGGGAAAGTGCCACCACTTTTATATTTTGGCAGACCCATAACGTGGTGAACTCGGCAGTGCCGAGTTATTTTTCCTAGAAAAAAGTGACATCACTTTTTTAACTCATATGTATAAAAACCATAACGTTATGTATACATACAGGTTACGTATACATATACTTTATGTATATAAAACATACACAAAAGACATGCATCATACACATCAATTTTTTTAAAAATACATGTCTTTTTGATATATATTTTTTTTTGCGTTTTAAGAGGTCATTTAGAGCATTCTCTAATTTTGAGTACAAAAATACGTAATATAAAAAAATCGTCCTTTTAAAACCTTTTTAGGACATTTTAAACACATTTTTATGATTTGGATCAATGTAGAATAAATGTCATAAACGTATAGAAAAAATACGTCGTCATTTCTAAGTACAGATAAATTTCTGATGCAGTACTAAATTATGGGGAAACCTACCTGTAAAAAATAAAAAGATTACTATATTTTAATTTTATTTTTTCTGTTCGTTTTTTCGACACCAGGACGGGCGATTTTTACGTACTGCCCATTTACATGCAAATTTAAAAATTAGCAATAAATCGTTCCG
>NZ_JBSZQY010000011.1:44473-45988 GCF_054165785.1 Staphylococcus sp. SA22
ATACACAGGCATTGAATGTATTTATGAACTATATAAAAAGAACCGCAGATCTCTTCAGATCTACGGGTTTTCGCCATGCCGTGTAATTAGCATCATGCTAGCTAGTTAATACAAAGTATTACTTTAAACATAAGGTTAGACACTTATTTTTTAACTTTGCAACAGAACCTTACATTATCTATTTTCTTTTCTCTCCATGGGCGTTGTTTCCCACTTTTCGTCATATCTTTTAACGTTTTATTATCTTGATTTTCGGTTATACTTCTAGTAGTATTATATTGCATATAAAAAGAACTCCAGTATTGATTTAGATTAGACACCTTAATCATATTACTGGAGTTTTTTTATATCAAATTTTATTTTCCCCAAGCAAAACAGTATGAAACGCCGTCATATCAACGCTTCAAAAGGATTTTAGAAAAGAACGTTATTTCTATATAGTATCAAGACAAGAAGAAACTCGTTTCAAAAACCCTCATGATTTTTAGAGAAAAACTCTCTTATTTCATCGTCTTTAATAAAATAATATGCCATCTTTCCATCTTTATAAAAATCAAGTACCTCATTTTTATATAAAAGCCTTAAATGATGTGAAGTTGAAGCAACACTCATTTTCAATATCAAAGAAATATCACAAACACACAACTCATCTTCTTTAATCAAAGATAATATGATTTTCAATTTCTTCTCATCACAAATTTTTTCTAAAATGTTAAGTAATTTCTTAGATTTATCATCTTCTAAAAAACTTAAAGCATTGTTAACTTTATCCTCATGTACACAGATCACATCACAAGTATTTTCATAACTCATATAAAATCACACCCTAAATTAAAATATAAATCCTAAAATTGTTTGAATAGTGTCATTTTCAATAATAATAAATAAACCTAAAGCTATATAAATGATAGCCATAATCCAACGACTAAATTTCTCAACAATTTCTCCAATTCCTGGGATATTAGCTAATTTTTGTGCAGTAAACACCAAGAAGAAAATTAAAATTAAAAAGACAAACAGAGTAAGTAATAAATTAGTAACACTTAATGTCACAAAATACGGAACAAATAAACCAATATTATCGGCGCCACAACTTGCTATCGTAACAATTGCAACCGTACCAACTAATTTAGACAATCCTTTTTCATTCAATTCTTTTTTAGCTCTCTTTTCTCCTTCACAATCATCATAAATAGCCACTTTAATTCCAAGATAAATTGGTATTAAACCCAATAAACCTAATATCCACTTTTCTGGAACATAATTTAATACAAAAGCTAAAAACAAACTAACTAATATTAAAATAATAGACCCTAAATATTGACCAACATAAATATCTCTATATTCTTTTCTAGTCTTTGCTCTAGCAAAAAATATTAATAAAATTACTAATAAATCAACTGCTGTAGCAATATAAAGAATAGCAGCAGTGACAACCGTTTGAATCATACATACACCTCATTCAAAAATATTTTTGAATGTATTATAACTAATATTTTTAAATAATCATAGGTG
>NZ_JBSZQY010000011.1:46151-46659 GCF_054165785.1 Staphylococcus sp. SA22
TCTATGCGTAGACATGGAGACACTTCAGAATTATGGAGTGATTACATGAGTTTAACTATTTTTCTTTATTAAGTTTTAGGAAGTTTATTAGCAAATTATATCTACGAAAAATCTTCGAAATAAATAACTTTTTCGGGTCTACTTTGTACACTTTATCTACCTGGTAGACCCAATTGTTATTGCTTTACAGGTCTAAAATTCGTCGTTATAATCTAGTTAAATCCCGTAAGGGCGCACTTATACGTCGGATAAATCGACGTGTGCAAAAACGTAATCGACCTTCGTCGATTTTTTTATTTCAAAATTAAAGAAACGACTTGAGATATTCCGAGCAGTTATAAAAATTAATTTGCGTTGAATATTGCTACTACATTCTTGAAAAAGTGATGTAGATTTATAGCTCATAACTTTTTTGAATTACATCGACGATACGGCGTCGAAAGAAAAATAAATAGACCGTATGAAAGAAAAAGCTACCTCACTTTATCTGGGGTAGCTTTTATTTTTT